>JAZKZE010000065.1:0-6153 GCA_045612485.1 Victivallales bacterium
AGGTCTTGTGAATGACAACGAGATCAACCAGTGGGGAGCTATCATCCTTTCCAGTGGGGCAGCCGCAAACCGTACCATCATTAATCCTGATGGCGGACTTCATATTTATAATGGTGCAACAGCCTATACTACTGAAGTCACAAGCGGAGCAAAACTTGGTATCGGTTCAGGAGGTTATCTCTATGGTTCCGAACTGGATAACACCGGTACAATGACCTTCTATGAAGGAGCCAAAATGGGCGGCTGGAACAGCTTTGAAGGGACAGTTATTACCTCCGGCGGCGTGGATGCTTCCGGCGCATACGTCCACTTTGAACTGGATGACCGTTCCGCCAGTCAGGGAGTCATTCTCGATAACATCGGAAATCTCTATTCCGTAGAAAGATACTCCATGGAAGTGGATGCGGATCAGGTGGGAACCTTCCGGCTTGCCGCAGGAGCCTCTGCCTTCAATGACAGAATCACGCTCTATGTGGAAGATGGTGTGGATTGCGGTTCCCTTGCTGTAGGCGAATCTCTGGATTACTACGGTAAGAGATACTCTCTTGAAAACAGCAATGGCATACTTGCATTGAAGATCTCGTAAGAAGAAAATTTCAAATACATACATCCAAACGGAATGGGGCTGTTGCTCACCTTTTTGAGGTTTGCAACAGCCCCTTGTTTTTTGTGTTGAAAAATTTTTCAACAGGATTTTTTATGCGTCCAGTTCCCCTTCCTGCAACCCCATGGGGAGAGGTGCGGGGCGTTCACAAGTTGTGGTAAGTTCCACTCTGGCTCCCGCCTTGCTGGAACGGTCAAAGGCAAGCATGATGTCCAGAACGTGATTGGCAAGATCGCCGCTGCAGCGGTGTTTGCGGCCGCTGCGGAGAGCGTATGCCATATCGGCAGCTCCGATACTGCGGCTGTTTTCACTGTAGCAGTGGGATTTGGGGGCAGTCACCCAGTTATCATAACCTTTGCGGAAGATCTGTACATCGCCGCCGAATCCATTGGGATCGGGAACCAGCATGGTTCCTTCTGTTCCATGGATCTGGAAGTTGTAGTAATCTTTTGTTTTTGCATTGGTAATGATATCAAAGGAGGTGAGAACGGTGATCAGCGCACCGTTGGCAAATTCGATAAGACCGGTAAGATGGGTCGTTACATTTACCGGATATTCACCATAGGGTTCCACCATGTGTTGATACTGGGGAGCTACTTCCGGTCCGATACGGCGGGTATCAAAACCCTTCTTTGTCACAGCTGTAACAGCCACGGCAGGGCCGAGCATATTGACAAGAGCAGTGATGTAATAGGGCCCCAGATCCAGCATGGGACCTGCTCCGTAGTCATAGAAGAAAGGTGCATGCGGCCATTTTTCCGGCCCTCTCCCCATGACCATGGCTACTCCGGAAAGAGGTTTGCCGATCCAGCCGTCATCCAGCATCTTTCTTGCCGTCTGCTGACCACTGCCCAGGAATGTATCCGGAGCGCAGCCTACACGCAGATTTTTTTCTCTGGAAAGAGCCATGACCTTTGCCGCATCTGCAGCATCCACTCCGAAGGGTTTTTCGGAGTGGGTGTGTTTCCCGGCATTGAGGGCATCCATAGCGATTTTGGAATGCACCTGCGGAGGAGTGAGATTGATAACGATCTCAATATCCTTGTTGGCAAGCAGTTCCTCGTTGGTCACATTGGGAACGCCGTACATCTCATTTTTCTTTGCAGAGCGTTCAGGGATGATATCGGAACATGCGACAACTTCCAGAATATTGAATTTGGAAGATGCTTTGAAATAAGCATCGCTGATCATGCCGCAGCCGATGATCCCCACTTTTGTTGTTTTCATAACTTGATCCCCTGAAGAAGATTATTTGTTGCCCAGGGCAAAACCGTTTTCGGTCATGTATTTGTAGGATTTTGCAATAGCTTCGGTCATGTCAATATTGCAATAGTCCAGTTCCACGATGACGGCGCGGACAGTTTCAGGGGCAGCTTCGATCACACCCTTGATGTCCATATCCCCGCATCCCAGGGGAACCAGATCGATCTTGCGGTCGAGAAGTCCGTTGACCATGGTCTGTTCGGCTTTTGCCTGACGCAGAACACCGTCTTTCATGTGCAGAAGGATAGTTCTGTCAGCAAATTTTTTCACGTTTTCCACAGCATTTTCTTCACCGAAGTTGGTGGACCAGTAGGCGTCGATCTGGAACATGATTTCCGGACAGAGTTCTTTGTAGATCTCATATTTGATTCTGCCGTCAAGTCGTTCAAATTCAAATGCATGGTTGTGCTGGAAAAGGGTGAAACCGTTTTTCTTGAGTTCCTGTGCCATTTTGCTTGTCTGTTCGGCGGTGCGCTTGATGGCATCCATATTTTCAAAATCGGCAGGACCGTAACCGCAGACAACGGTATCCAGTTTCAGTGCATCAGCAATATCCATACATTCGCCCAGGTTGCGGGGATTTGCCCAGGGGGAGTGGGAGGAATACATTTCCAGTCCGAGATCGTCCAGAATGGCTCTGAACTGGGAGGGACGGATGTTCCACAATCCGGCAGGTTCAACGCCTTTATAGCCCATTGCGGCTACATCTTTCAGAACGGCAACAAAGTCTTTCTGGGCTCTTTCACGCAATGAAAAAAGCTGTACTGCCAGGGGTTTCGGTGTCATAATTTTTCTCCTTTGTTTTTTTGAGGTGAAATATTCACCCGGGTTGATTTTTGTTTTGATAAAACGTATAGTTCTTTTTTCTGTTTCCAGTTACTATACTTCATTTTTTCTGTTTATCAATTAACGCAGAGTATTATTTTTTGATATATTTTATGCCTTTGCCGGTAAAGACGTCAAAAGGGGTTGTGTTTCAGCCGGAAAAATACGGATAAAAGTGAAAAGGGATAAAATTTCCTTTTACAATTTGAAAAAAAGAATTATTATGATATATTAATAGCAAATGAAGTACACGGCTCAATCAAACCATAAGAGGAGTGCCCATGCCTTCAAATTCAGAAGTTAATCTCCAGAGACTGGCTAAAACAGATTTGCCCATGCAGTTCGTAAAAGAACATAACGGTGAATGGAATCATCAGGACTGGCTCATGTTTTGTGCAATGCTGGAAGTAAAAGGTTATACCCCTATCGACTTGGATCAGGTGGGGCTTCTTCTGGAAAAAAACAAGACCATTTACTGGGAAAGCAATAATTAAGCCCCCGCCGGTCATTTCCGTAAGCAGCAGGATTTTCCTGAAGGCTGTATCCATTATTTTTTCAGTAACAGAACAGGAGCTTGAGTATGTCCCGGGAAGAGTTTTCTTCATCCGCAGGAGCCCTCTTTTTGGTGGCTACCCCTATCGGTAATCTGGAAGATATGACCATCCGTGCCCTCAACACACTTAAAGAGTGTGACGTGATTTATGCCGAAGATACAAGGCGCACAAAGATCCTTCTGGATAAATTCGATATTCATAAAAAACTGGAATCCTATCATATTTTCAATGAACACGGCAAGGCTTCTGTCATTATAAAAAGAGTCCTTGACGGGGAAAAAGCCGCTCTGGTCACCGATGCAGGCATGCCCTGTATCGCCGATCCGGGATTTCTGCTTGTGAGGGAGGCGGTAAAAGAGGGGATCGAGCCGGTCATCGTTCCGGGTGTATCTTCCCTTACCTTTACCGTTGCGGCTTCCGCTCTTCCCTCCGACCGTTTTGCTTTTTATGGATTTCTTCCTGTGAAAAGCGGCAGAAGAAGTGCCGCGATCCGGGAGATCGCAAAAGAAGGAAAAAGTGTTGTGATCTTTGAATCCCCTTACCGTGTGGGAAAACTCCTTAAAGAACTTGCTTCTGTTATGGGCGAGGATACTTTGTGTGCTGTGGTACGGGAAGCTACCAAAGTGCACGAGGAGGTTCTCCGGGGGACTCTGGGAGAGGTCATGGAAAGGACAAAGGAGAGAAACTGGAAAGGGGAATGTATCGTGATGGTGGGGCCCTGTTCCGGTGAAAGGGATGATTCTTATGAGCCTTCAGATACGGAAGAGGACGGGGAATGAGAAAAAAACTCAAAATTGGAATAAGTGCCTGTCTTCTGGGGTTGAATTACCGTTATAACGGGGAACCCAAAGGGGTTCCCATGATCTATGAACTGCTGAAGGATAAAGTGGAACTTATTCCCATGTGTCCGGAATACGGCTGTGGTCTGGGAGTGCCCCGTCCGCCTATGCGTCTTGAGGCAAGTCCGAAGGGGACAAGGATCAAGGTCATTGAAAGTGGAGAGGATAAAACCGATGAGCTTACTGACTGGATCGGTGTGGAACTGCATCTTCTTGAACGCATAGATATAGCAGCTTTCATTTTCAAATCCAAGTCCCCCAGCTGCGGTTTGCGGAATGTGGAACTCTTTTCCCCTTCCGGAAAATGTCTGGGAAAATGCGGTCAGGGACTTTTTGCTGCGGCTTTGACAAGAAAGTTCCCCTGGATGACGGTATGTGAAGAAACAGACTTTCCGCAGATCGCAGATAAACTTGTTATAGATACAGGCAGAAAAGACGGCGGAAAAGAAAAGGTTCCGGAAGGGGAAAAATAAAAAATATGTTCCGGAGGACGGCACTTTCTTTGCGGGAAGGATGTCTGAAGGCGGTATGTATTTAAAGGTACTTTGGAAAATCATTTGCTATTTATCCGTTTCCGGTGTATATTACCGGGGTATGGAATTGAAAATGAGAAAGGTTGATTATGGCAGCGAAAGCCCAGGAAATTATTACTATTGAGATTCAGGATAACGGCGGGGATCCGGTGATCCCTCCCGGAGCCAGAGTTTTTTGTACGGAAGATATTCCTGTTTCCGACGGGGATTATATTCTTGTCAAACGCAAAGATGACGCACCGCTGGTGCGGTTGTACACCATCCGCAGTGACGGGGCGATCCTCCTGAAATCCATGAACCGTAATGCGGACAGTTACGTTACTACTGCATCCGGTCTGAAAAATACCGGTTATTATGTTGTTGTAAGAAGTGAATATGATTTTTCCGCTTCCAGAAGACTTGTTCCCGGACTCCTTGCCCGTGCAGAGGCGATTGCCAACGGTCAGGAAAATGTGCCGGAACTGGTTGTGGAGGAAACGCCGGAAGTAACTCTTCCCGCCGGATCTGAATCGGAATTGCTGACCTTTGATGAAGCCCTTGCCGCATTGAAGGTACGCAGAACAAAGATGTATGCTCTTTTGCGTTCCGGAGCCCTCAAGGCTGTCAAGATCGGTAAATTGTGGCGGATCGAACGCACTGCGATCAAGGAATATCTGGATTCCATCAAAAGCGGAAGCTGAAGACTGACGGAAAAATACGGAATATAAAATACAGAATCAGACAAACATAAAATATACAAGGAGGATTTTCCATGGTAATCATCTGCCCTTATTGCGACATCGAGATCAGTGAGAAGCTGGTGGAAGCTGAAGACGGCTGCTGTCCTGAATGCGGAACAAGTATCACTGCAAGAAATGTGATCGAAGAACCCGAAGAAGACATCTATGCTAAAGAGTTTGAAGATGATGTGGATGATGACGGTTATGAACCGGATTTTGAAGATGAGTTCGATATGGACGATGATGAACTTCTTGCTGATCCCTATGAGGATGTGGAATTCCAGAAACCCCGCAGACTCAACAGGGAATGGGAAGAAATGCAGGAAGAACCTGCTGAAGATGCTCTTGCTATTGCCGCAGGCGTGAAAACTGCTTCCTCCGTACGGGAAAAAGAAAAAGAAGCGGAAAAGGAAGAGGAGGCTGCAGCGGCTCCTGCCAAAACAGCTAAAAAGAAAAGTTCTGCCGGCAGCGAGAAAAAGGAAACAAAGAGTGCAGCAAAAAAAGAAGAACCGAAAAAAGCTGCCAAAACAGCCAAAAAGAAATAATTTATTGCCCGTTGCGGCATAATGAATAAGGGGCTGTTGCAAAACCTCAAAAAAGGTGAGCAACAGCCTTTTTTATTGTTTGAGCTGAATATTAAGTCGGATCGTAGCCATGTCGTTCTGTGAGCCAAGGAGTTGATTTATGACATTGTCTTCCTAAGACCGCTTGGCCTCCGACTTGAAATAATTTATTGCCCGTTGCGGCATAATGAATAAGGGGCTGTTGCAAAACCTCAAAAAAGGTGAGCAACAGCCTTTTTTATTGTTTGAGCTG
>JAZKZE010000066.1:0-20556 GCA_045612485.1 Victivallales bacterium
TCCAGATTTTTTTCTTCCAGGATCTTTCTTACTGCCGCAAGGCGGTTTTCACTTTCGCTTTTAATGAGGTAACCCATTTTGACTCCTTTTTGTTTGGTTTATATCGGGATGTTATATTTAACATTTATTTATTGATGTAAAAATATCACGGAAAATGGAAAATGCAAATTGAAAACATAAAAAATATGGATAAAGAGGAATACATTCTGTAAAAACTCTGCAAAAAGGAAGAAAAATCAGGGTAATATCATTTACGCATCCTCTGCCGAACCGGGATTATCTCCGGAGTGCAGAGCAAATTTATTTTCATATAAATTTACATGAAATTGCTCCGGAAGATGCTCCGGAGACGGAAAAAACAGAAAAACAGTCAAAAAAATATTCTTTTCTTGCTTTTTTCCTGACTTTTCACTGGAAAAAAACAGAAAATGTATTATCTTTACTTGTTAAAGAGAATTTTCCTCTAACCCATTTAACAAACAAAAGGAAGAAAAAATGCGCGCACTTAGCAAAATCTCTCCCGAATGGTGGGATTACACCACCCTCGACCGCAGCATCCTGGACGATGCCGCTAAAATCACAATCGACACTCTGAAGAGCTATGAACGTCCCGGGTTCAAGATCAATATCTACGATACCCTTCAGGAATTCTACTGCGCAGAAGCTCTGGAATACATCAATGCATGGAAACAGGCCACCGCCGACAATCCCTGCGGTATCTGCGGTCCTATCGGTCCCACAGAACAGCTCCCCATCGTTGCCCAGATGGTCAACGAATTCGGCATCAGCCTTAAGAACGCTCACTTCTGGGGTATGGATGAATGGATGGTGGACGGCAAAGCTGTTGACTGCAACTTCCCCCTGGGCTTCCAGAAAGCCGATATGGATATGTGCTTCAACCGCATCGATCCCAAACTTCGTATGCCCATGGAAAACCTTCACTTCCCCACAGAAGATCCCACTGAATACTCCAAGAGCTATGACCAGATCCGCTGCGTGACCATGCAGGGCGGTCAGGGCGAAACTAAACACTGGGCATTCAACGATCCTGTGAAACGTGAAGGCAAATACAAAGACAATCCTCCCACACCTGAAGAATACTGCGCCATGGGTGCCCGTGTTGTGGAACTCCACCCCATCACCCTGATCCAGAATGCCCGTACCTCCGGTGGCGGAACTGTTCAGAACGTTCCCTCCTCCGCTGTGTCCGTCGGTCCCCGTGAAACCTGGAAGGCTGAAAGAGTCTCCATCTGGCATCCCGGCCACCACGACAATCCCTTCGGTCAGCGTCTTACAACATTCATGATCTCCAAGAAGATCGCAGACAGCTGCGTACCCATGTCCCTGCTTTCCAACCACCCCGGCGAAATCGTCTTCAACTTCTTCCGCGGCGGTTTCGGCGTTTGTGAAGTGGAGATGCACTGATCATGGCAAAAACAGCTATTGCAATCGCCAGCCATCCCGATGATATCGAATTCGGTATGGCGGGAACGCTCCTCATGCTGAAAGATGCAGGATATGAGGTGCATTATATGAATATCGCCAATGGATCCCTGGGTACCAACCGCTACGATTATCAGACCATCGTACGGATGCGCCGGGAAGAAGCAATGAATGCGGCAAAACTTGCCGGGATGCATTTCCATGAAAGCATCTGCGATGATATTGAAGTATTCTATACTTATGAACTTCTGGCTAAACTTGTTCCCGTTGTCCGGGAAGTGGAGCCTGAAATCGTTCTCACCCACGGGCCTTTCGATTACATGGAAGATCATATCAATTCCGGCCGTCTTGCGGTTTCCGCCGCTTTCTGCCGCGGTATGACCAACATGAAATGTGCGCCCACCGCCAAACCCACTTTGCAGGATGTTGCTGTCTATCACTCCATGCCTCACAGCATGACTGACCAGATCCGCCGCCCTGTCATTCCCGATTTCTTCGTGGATGTGACCAGCAAAATGGATATGAAGCGGGATATGCTTGCCTGTCACAAGAGTCAGAAAGAATGGCTGGACATCAGTCAGGGCAATGATGCCTATCTTATCGACATGGCAAACAAAGCAAAAGTCTTCGGTGAAAAATCCGGCGTGTTCCCCTATGCGGAAGCCTGGATCAAACATAATCCTGTGGGATTCTGTGCCGATGATTTCAATCCTCTGGAAGATGCTCTTAAAGACCATATCAAAATGGCATAAGAGTTCATTAAAGAGTGTTTTTCAAAGTGCCGTACGCCGTACGGCACTTTTTTTGTGCCTGAAAAGGGCGAAAAAAAACTGACCTGCCGGACAAGCCGGACAGGTCAGTTTGCAAGTAAAGGTAAAAGGGAGATCAATAAATGAAAAGCATTTCTCTATATTTGGGCAGGGGCCATTTTGTGTCATCCACAAGCAGTTCTGCTGCATCCACTGCTTTTCTCGTTTCCGCAAGGGCGGAAATGATCGCTCCTGTATCTTTGCCGTCCATGGCTTTTGCAAGATGGTTGCAGGCTTTCTGAAGATCATCCAGTGCTTTTCCTGTTTCTTCCACACTCTGTTTTACGGCAGAAGATCCGTATTTGAGTTTCAGGGAGGAGGCATCTTTCAATGCAGATACATTTGCCGCATATTCGGATGCCGCAACAGGCAGGATCATACTGCGGGCTATATCCAGACCGATGCCGCCTTCAATACGGATCTTCCGTACATATTCCTCCATAAAGACCTCATAGCGGGAGGTCATTTCCGCAGGGGAAAGGACGCCATATTTTTCAAACAGGGCAAGATTATCTTTTTCCAGCAGGACTTTCAAGGCAGAAGGAGTATCTTTCAAATTGGGAAGACCTCTTTTTGCCGCTTCTTTTACCCATGAGGAACTGTAATTATCCCCGTTGAAAAGAATTCTTTCATGCTTTGCAAAGATATTTTTCAAAAGTTTCTGCAATCCTTCATTGAATTTCTTTGCCGGAAGTTTTTCCAGTTCATCCGCAACATAATCCAGGGATTCGGCAACGATGGTATTGAGGATCATATTCACCCCTGCACAGGATTGACTGGAACCCGGGCCGCGGAACTCAAATTTATTTCCCGTAAAGGCAAAGGGACTTGTTCTGTTTCTGTCTGTGGCATCCCGGGGCAGGGTGGGGAGAGTATCCACACCGATACGCATGGAGCCATGGGTATGTTTTTTCTCCTCCGCTTTACCGGAAATGATCTGGTCGATCACATCTTTAAGCTGATCGCCCAGGAAGATGGACATGATGGCGGGAGGAGCTTCATTGGCACCCAGACGGTGATCGTTTCCGGCACCGGCTGTGGTGGAACGCAGAAGATCCCCGTGGAGATCCACCGCCCGGACGATAGAAGCAAGTACCGTCAGGAAAAGAGCGTTCTGCCTGGGATCGTTGCCGGGTTCAAGGAGATTCTGTTTACCGTAGGTGATGCCCCAGTTGTTGTGTTTACCGCTGCCGTTGACCCCGGCAAAGGGTTTTTCGTGCAGCAAACAGACCATACCGTGACGGTCGGCAACCTGACGCAGAACCTCCATGACCAGCATATTGTGGTCAACAGCAAGGTTCATATCCTCAAAAATGGGAGCCACCTCAAACTGGGCGGGAGCTGCTTCATTGTGTCTTGTTTTTGCCGGGATCCCCAGTTTCCAGAGTTCAAATTCCACTTCCGTCATAAATGCAAGGACTCTGGGTTTGATAGAACCGAAATAATGGTCTTCCAGCTGCTGATGTTTGGCTGGCGGGGCACCGAAAAGAGTCCGGCCCGTCTGGATAAGGTCAGGCCGGTGGAGATAGAAATTCTTATCCACAAGAAAATATTCCTGTTCCGCACCCAGAGTCAGAGTAACATGTTCTTCCGGAAGACCGAAACATTTTGCAAATCTCGTCATTGCCTTCTGCATTGCCTGAACGGAACGCAGTAACGGAGTCTTTTTATCCAGAACTTCCCCTGTATAGGAACAGAATACTGTGGGAATACATAAGGTGGCACCGTTGGAATGGCGTTTGATGAAGGCTGGACTGGTGGGATCCCATGCGGTGTAACCTCTTGCCTCAAAGGTACAGCGCAATCCCCCGGAGGGGAAACTGGAGGCATCCGGCTCGCCTACGATAAGATTTTTACCGGAAAAAGTCATTATGGCACGCTCTTCCGCCATATCCAGGAAGGAGTCATGTTTTTCGGCTGTTCCGCCGTTGAGGGGCTGGAACCAGTGTGTGAAATGGGTCGCACCTCTGGAAACTGCCCATTGCAGCATGGCATGAGCCACATCTGCGGCAATGGAGGGATCAAGAGGATGATTTTCTTTCAATGTGGCAAACAATTTCTGCGCTACGGATTTGGGCAGATATTTTTTCATCACTTCTGCGTTGAAAACATCCTCCCCGTAACAATCAATAGATGCTGCCGCCACTTTCATGGGACCGGGGGCGGGACGGTCTGCCACTTTTTTGATGGCATGATTTCTGTTGCCGTTGCTCATAAAGACTCCTTCGGCTTTTTACAGGATTTGTATGTTTTTCTATATAATATACATTTACTTCCTGTTCAATGCAAGGGGAGGGATAGAATGGGAAAGTGTTTTTTTGTTTTTTCTGTATGATGCCGGAGTGAGGCCATATTTCAGTTTGAAAAAGCGGACAAAATAACTTGCATCAGGAAAACCGGAGCGTTCCGCAATGACGGAAACGGGCTGATCGCCTGTTTCCAGAAGACGGCAGGCTTCCGCCAGACGCAGATCCTGCAAGTGATTATAGGGGGTATCATGGAAGATCCTGTTCCAGTACCGGAAAAGAGTACGCAGAGAAAGGGCATTTTCTTCGGCAAGAAGGTTTAAGGAGATCTTTTCCCGGAAGTGGAGTTGAAGAAATGAGGCGATTTTCCGGATCTTTGCCTCATAAAATTTTTCTTCGCTGGAAGGATTTTTTTCCGCAAGAAAAAATTCCAGCAGAAGGGAATAGGATAAAAGATCTATTCTGTCGGCATTTCCGGGGTCCCGTGTGTGGTCGGCAAGGAAGGATAGTTCCTGTAAAATACTTTGTATTCTCGGCGTTATTTCCAGTTTCCGGCAGCATTTTTCTGCCATAACTTCTTCCGGAAGAGTATTTTGCCAGGATATTTTTCTTAAAAATTCTTCCAGTTCGGAGAGGGAATAGATAAGGTAAAAAGCCTCCCTGCCTTTTTCTGAAATGACTTTTCTTGCTCTTCCCGGGACTTTTACAAGCAGATGGGGAAATTCAATGTGATACTCTTTTCCTGCAAAATATTCCTGTGCGAAAGGTGCCGGGGAACTGATCCTCAGACAGAATTCGATCCTGTCAGTATAAGTGGTTATCCCGCCTACATCGGTATGATTGTAAATATGTCCGAATGACTCCAATTTCGGAACGAGCTGTAAGGTTCTGGCAATATCGCGTACGGAGATATGAAAATATTTCATGGGATATATTTTCCTGTGATTTATCCTTTTTCTATAAAAATACCCTCTTTTTTTTCCTTTTCAAGCAATTTTGGCACTTTTCTCCTGTTTTTTGGCGTAATCCTCTTATTGAAAAAGCGGGAGAGTGTGGCATATTATACATAAAATAAATATCAAAGAAAATCTCACATCAGAAAAGGAGCGGAAAATGCCTTGCGATTGGAATTACTATTATGATTTTGAAGCGGAACAGGATATTGGAAAACTGGCAAAAATATCCTGTGAAAACGGCAGATTTGTTTTTGAATGTACTTTTCAGTGCAGTAAAAGTGATCATTATGTGCTGACTCTGGCTGTTCCCTACGCCTGGCAGTTGAAAAAATATAAGAGGGAAAATATTTATCTTGACGGAAAAGCTCTGGGCAGGGAAGATACGGTTGCCTATGTGCGTATCGGCAATGCCAGATATGCCTGGAAGATTTTTCTGGAAGAGGGGGAACACTCCATCAAAGTCACCGGGGAAAACGCCTGGGAGGAATCCAGCCTGAAAGATATTTTGCAGTTCCGTCTGCTTCCGGCATTGGAAAAAACATATTCTGTTCCGGATTTTGCCATTGAGCATACCTTCAGCAGAGAGGATTATTCCTATACTCAGAGGGAATGGAATACTGAAGGATATATCGCAGGTCTGGGAAAAGAGACCACTCCCGGCAGATTCGGATTTTCCAAAGGTGACGGGCTGCTGGATTTCGGTATGCCTACTCTGGGAAGTATGGATAAAATGTATTTATGCGGGCACCCGCAATATAAAAAGCCTTTCCGCTGGAGTTATTCCACAACACCTGAAAATGCGTTGCGGCACGGTTCTTATGTGCCTGCTGATGCCGATATCGGAAAGGATAAGATCGAGGTCAATCACCTGTCTGTAAAGTGGGATGCCATTCTTGCTGATGAAGAATTTTCCTGTACCTATTCTCTGGGAAGTATCGGTGTCATTACCGAGCGCCCTTCCGGAAAAATGCGTATTGGGGGACTGGAAGAAGCTGGAAATTACCAGTATGCTCTTCTGCCTGCCGGCGGGGATAAGGTAAAGGTCATTCCTGTACGGGATCTACCGGAAAATATCCATCTTCTTTCCGAAAACTATATAGCTCTTTTCGGTTCTACCGAATACCCGGATCTGCCTTTTATGATTACTTTTCAGAAAAGACCGGAAAATATGCAGATCCATTTCAGCAAAGTAAATGACCGCCTGGAAGCCATCACCTTTGAAAATTGTCCTCTTATTGTGACTGCAACTCCTTTCGGGATCGAAAGTTTTGCCCCTATCAGTGCATCCAATACGGCTTTTATCGAACTTCTTACGGAAAAATGTCGTTTCTGGAGCAGGGCATTTATGGCATTCCCTGTAAGATGTGAAGAGTATTATTACAACGATCACAAAGCAAAAAAGACCTATTTCAAACAGAGATTCTTCTACCGTTATATCAAAGATGACTGGGGTACAGTTCCTCTGGAAACTGCCGTATTGCCGCCAGTGGCAAGTATGAGCGGGATCATGGAGGCAGCACCGGAAGATAAAGTGGACTTTCTTTTTCCCTCCAAATTCGGTCCTCTTTACGGTGCATTGGGGAATATTTCCTGCTATACACTTCCCTTTATGGAAAGACGGAGAAAATTCCCCTTCCGGGAGAAAGGCAGCACTCTTCCTGAACTACTGAAAAAAGGTCTGGATGAGTACCTTGCCTATGTGAAACAGCTTGATCCGGATATGATCTACTACCCCTATGCCGGAAGTCTTGTGGAGCCCTATGCTTTTGCCACCACTCTTATGAACTTTATGAATGAAGAAGACAGAGAGTGTCTGCGGCGTCTTGCCGGGGAACGGCTGAAACTATCCTGTACAAGCGGCAGAACGTTTGAATATCCTGCCATCAATCACTCCTACATGATGCAGACGGAACCGGATGATAAAAAACTTATTGAGATCTACAGTGATCCCAAACTTCCCCGGCTCAAACTCTGGAACTGGTATAAGAGAACGGAACCCTTTACCGGAAGAGAATTTGATATATGTTACATCAATCTGGGGATGTTTTCCGGTGGACATCTTACCGGGGATCCGGATGAGGTCGCTGCCTATAAACTGCCCATGATCGAAAATGACTGGGGCGTGGGACTTACTTTCTATTATATGTATCTTTGCGCTCTTGCTTCCGGCAAATGGGATATACTGCGGGAAAGTTTCCCGCTTCTGAAACGGGCAATGAAATTCTTTGTGAATATGAATGACTTTGCCTGTCTGGGTTCAGGGTACAGCGATAATGCCATGCTCTGGATGGAAGGAGCCAACTATGGTGCATTCACCTCCTATGTGAATATTGCAGAGGCTTGCGGCGATAACGGGGCTTTTGAAGAAGGTATCTACCTTGCCAGCCGTCAGTTTGCATTGCGTTGTGCCGTACTGCGGGGCGGTCATCATTACTTCCATAAATACTACAACTGTGAACCTTATTATATGCTGAAGGCTCTGCATGAAGAAGGGTATCCCTCCTGGCAGTTCCAGACCGTTGTCCGCAGTGCGGATTGTACGGACAGCCCCAAAGGGGATTACCGTGACGGCAGACTTTTCCCCAACCGGCTGCGGCCCGACGGGATCTACAATATGACAACGGAAGGCTTGTATCCGGAGATCTTCACCGGGATGCGGAAACATATTCCTGAAGATATGGAAGATGTGTTCAACCGTATGATCCATGTGGAAAACTGCGAAAAATATACTCCCTACCGCTGGGGGATCATGCAGCAGACTGCTTCCGTTCTTATGGATATGGCACTGGATAAAAACAGAAGTATATCCCAGCTGAAAGAATTTATGGAGAAGGCAAGAAAAGAAAAAAGACTTATGCAGGCATGGCGCGGCATCCATATTCCTTCCCGCCGTCTGCCGGAAAACTATCTGGAAACCCAGGTTCTTGCATGGGAAAAGATGAAAGAACATCCCGCATGGCTGGAACACTGGCAGGATCTTGTCATCCATGAAGCTGTGTATGATGCAGAATGTGGAAAGGCGGAAATCTCCTTTACTGTAACGGGAAAAAATCCTGTTTTGCGTTTCGGGATCCGTTCCGCCATGCCGGAGAATATTCTTCTGGACGGCGTGAAAACGGAGGGGAAAATATATGAAGAAGGTGTGCTGGATATCATTCCTTCTTCCGTTTCCGGGAAACTTTCCCTTTCCTTTACAAACTGCAAATGATTTTAAGAGGTGAAAATATGGCAAAGAAAGAAGCGTCTTATTACGAACAGACCATGTTCTACTACGATTTCAAAACGGAATTATCTGTAAAAGACTGGATTCAGGAAGATGCCCCGGAAGGCAGATTTTCCCGGAAAAGCACCTTTGAATGTGAAAAAGGAAACTATATCGTCCTTTCCACCGTTCCTTACGCTCATCTTGCAGATAAATGTATTCTGGAAAAGATTTATATTGACGGAAAGGAACTTGGAAAAATCTATTCCACAGCCTTCATCCGTACCGGCGGCGCAAGAGGGGGAAGAAAGGTTTTTCTGGAAAAAGGCAGCCATGAGATCCGTATTACGGGGGTGTGTATCACTGAAGAGATCTACGATCAGCTGGATATTTCCATTATCCCTGCGGAAAAAGCTGCACCGGAAAGTCCGGCATTTCATCTGGAATATGACTTCCCCGCAAAGGAATATACTTCCAAAAAATGCTCTTTTGATACGGAAGGCTTTATTGCAGGTTTGGGAAAAGAACCCACTCCGGGCAGATTCGGATTTTCCAAAGGCGATGGACTTCTGGACTTCGGTATGCCCACATTGGGGAATATGGATAAGATGTATCTCTGCGGTCATAAAAAATACTGCAAACCTTACCGCTGGAGTTATTCCACCATGCCGGAAAATGCGTTGCAGCATGGTTCCTATCCTCCGGCGGAAACGGGGATCGAAAATGATAAAGTAACGGTCAATCACCTTTCTGTGAAATGGGATGCCATTCTTGCAGGAGAGGAATTTTCCTGTACTTATTCTCTGGGAACTGCCGGGGTGATCACGGAACGGCCCTCCGGAAAAATGCGTGTTTCCGGATTGGAATTTGCCGGGAATTACCAGTATGTGCTTTTTCCCGGTGAAGGAGAAAAAGTAAAAATCATTCCCCTGAAAGAGCTTCCGTCCCATATAAAAGAACTGGGGGCGAACTATATCCTTCTTTTCGGTTCAACGGAATTCCCCGATCTTCCTCTGCTTGTTGTTTTTCAGAAAAAGCCGGAAAATGCTTTTGTAAAGTATGACTCTAATAATGGCAGACTCAATGAGATCTCCTTTGAAAACTGTCCTCTTATCATCACAGCAACTCCTTATGGTATCCAGAGTTTCGATCCCATCAATCCTCTGGATAAAGCCTTTGTCAGTGATATGACAGAAAAGTGCCGTTTCTGGAGCAGGGCATTTCTTGCCTATCCGGTAAAATGTGTGGAGTATTACTATAACGATCAGAAGGCAAAACGCACATTCTTCCGGCAGAAATTCTCCTACCGCTATATCAAAGACGACTGGGGGACAGTTCCTCTGGAAACAGCTGTATTGCCTCCTGTTGCAGATTTGAGCGGTCTTATGCAGACTCCGGAAGATCAGGAAACCATTGATTTCCATTTTCCAACAAAATTCGGGCTTCTCAAAGGGGTTCTGGGGGATGTTTCCGCCTATTCTCTCCCCTTTATGGAACGGGCAAGAAAATTCCCCTTCCGGGAAAAGAAAAGCACTCTTCCTGAACTTCTGAAGGACGGCTTGAAAGAGTATATTGATTTTGTAAAAGATCTGGATGACAAAGTCATCTATTATCCCTATGCGGGAAGTCTTATCGAACCTTATGCTTTTGCCACGACTCTTCTCAACTTTATGGATGAGGAAAGCAGAAAAATCCTCCGGAAGAAAGTTGCGGAAAGATTGTTTCTTGCCTGTTCTGACGGAAAATGTTTTGATTATCCGGCAATCAATCACGGATTTATGATGAAGACCATGCCGGATGATGAAAAACTCAAAGAGATCTATGCAGATCCCGCCCTGAAGCATCTCAATATGTATTGCTGGTACAAAAGGACTGAACCCTTTACAAAAGCGGAATTCGATATCTGCTATATCAATTTGTGTTTTCTTTCCAGCGGACTTCTGGAAGGCAGACCTGAAGAGGTCGCAGCTTTCAAATTTCCCATGATCGAAAATGACTGGGGCGTGGGACTCACTTTCTATTATATGTATTTATGCGCCCTTGCCACAGGCAGGTGGGATATTCTGCGGGAGAAACTTCCGCTCCTCAAACGGGCGATGCGGTATTTTGTGAATATGAATGATTTTGCATGTCTGGGATCCGGTTACAGTGACAACTGTATGCTCTGGGTGGAGGGGGCAAATTACGGAGCTTTCACTTCCTATGTGAATATTGCGGAAGGATGCGGGGATAAGGAAACCTTTGAAGAGGGGCTTTATCTTGCCAGCCGTCAGTTTGCATTGCGTTGTGCCATTACCCGTTCCTCCGCCCATTATCTGCATCACTATTATGATGAGGAACCCTACTTTACCGGACGGGCCCTGCATGAAGAAGGGTATCCCTCCTGGCAGTTCCAGAGAGTTCCCCGGGGAACTCCGGATAAGTCTTATGACTCTCTGCATATCGGGGCGCTTTTCCATAACCGGCTGCGCCGGGAAGGGATATACAATATGACGACGGAAGGATTGTTCCCTGAATTTTTTGAAGGCGGACGCAAGTATCTGCCGGAAGATTCCCAGGATATTTTCTACCGGATGTTCTGTATTGATGATCCTCAGGTGACTGTTCCCTGGAATGTGATGCAGCAGACCACTTCTCTTTTGATCGACATGGCATTGGATGACGGTCGCTCCACGGAAAGTGTGAAAAATATGATCGAACGGGCAAGAAAAGAAGATAGACTCATGCAGAAATGGCGTGGGATTCATATTCCTTCCCGCCGTCTGCCCACCAATTATCTGGAAACCCAGCTTCTTGCCTGGACGGATATGAAAAGTCATGCGGCATGGCTGGAACACTCTGTGGATATGGTTATGGAAGATATGGTATATGACAAAGAAAACAAAACAGCTGAACTTGTTTTTACTGTCTGTAATGCTTCTCCCCTGTTGCGTCTGGGAGTGCGAACAAAAGAGTTTGAAGCATATTTCAACGGGGAGAAAGCAGAAGGATGCTTTGCTGAAGAAAATAAATGGGAATTTATTCCTGCATCTTCCGGCACTCTTGTATTGAAATTCCATTGAAAGAAAATAATCGACCCCGTTGTCCGTACAGATAACGGGGTCGATCTGTGAACAGCCGGAACAGGATCGTTACAGAAAGAATCATAAATAAACATGATTTTATGGGACAGCTGTGGAATGATTTATAAATTCAAATTATAAGGATAAGGAGAATATATCTGTATAAGAGAAATACAGAAAAATCTCTCATGCAGAAAAAGATATTATTCTTTATAGAGAATGATCAGTTGATGAACTGCTCTGCTCATTGCCGTATATATGCCATTCTTATTTGACCAGCGTGCATCTGATTCATCCACATCCAGAAGGATCACTACTTTCGCTTCACAACCTTTGTATTTCATGTAAGTATAATAGGATATTTCCATGGTGCCAAGTATTGCCTGCCTGCTGACAATGTGAAATCTTCCCACACGAAAATCATTGCCGATGGAGGTATGTTCCAGATGATGGCCTCCCAGTATCACAATATCCTGCGGCGAAACCTGATCTGACATAACAATCTGTTCCAGTTCCTGTTCCAGAAGTTTTCGACAGTTCCCGTGTAAAATATGAATGTCTGAGCCTTCCGGAGCTGAGTCCATAATTGCAGAAGCGGTAGATTGATAAGGTTTCAATGCTTCAAAGATTTTTTTTGTATTACGGCAGTTTTTTGTCAGCTGGACCGGCGGCATCCCGAAATCAGGAAGTTGCAATTTTTTTGTGAAGATATTTTGATCCGGGTCATAGAAAATGTAAAACGGGGCGTCTTCTGCAACAAGCATGGAGATGACTTCCCAGGCTTCAGACGTAAAATCCTGACCTTCATCCACAACAATGGCATCATAACAGAAACAGGATTTATAGAGATACTCCTTCAGTAATTTCGGCAGCACATCGCTGTAAAGTTTTGGATTGCTTCTGTACTTTCCCACCTGTTCTTCAGAAATTTTCAACAGTTCTATACAAAATTCAAAAAAAGCCGCAGCTTTGATCGTGGAATATGCCTTAACTTCCTGCTTTAGATGTTCTGCAAGCAGTTGATTGAAACACAAAAGCAGAACGTTTGCGCCCTGTGCAGCCAGTCTTTCTGCCTTCTTGACAGCCATAATGGTTTTACCGGAGCCGGCACAGCCTTTTATCTGCAGGCGGGGAAAGTTTTCAAGTGCATCAAGAATGGCACACTGCTGTTCGGTAAAAAGGAAAAATTGTTTTTCTTCGATATTGATCCGTTCTGAGATTTTTTTCCCGTATTCAAATACAGGTGACAACACCCGCAAGATGTCTTCAGGAGGAACCTGCCCATGTAAATTAGTTGGAATTTGTGTGTCTGCCAAAACTTCAGCTGCAAAATGTTCAATATACGGTAATCCATCTCCTGTGAGAACTATTTCTTTTGCCTCGGCGGGCCAGACATCCTGCATCCCGCAAGCTGGAAAACAGACACAGTGAGCAAATTTCACAGGGATCGTCCGGTGCAGAGAGTCCTGCAACAATCGCATCACCGCATATTTATTACGTTTTGCCTGTTCCACAGGATCTATCGGACGATTTTCCTGATACCATTGCCCGTTGCGGCAGGAAATCGTTCCTCCTTTCACTTCAATGACCAGCATCCCCTTTTCCGGATGATAAAGAAGAAAATCTATTTCCCCATCCCAGCGTTTTTTGTTGAGATCACGGGTCACATAATCAAATGAATGAAAAACATACCATTCATTTGAAAGATTTCTCTTTATGGCATCAAATACGATTTGCTCTGACATAGGGCGTCTGGTCAAATCACACTCTGTGGGGATCAATACAGGCATATTATCTGTCCTTATCGTTTTTACGCATTTTCAGATCTGCATCAAACTATTTTAATGCTTGTGAACAGACTCTTTTATTTGCGGATTGTTCTTTTTTCGCTGTTTGACAGTTCACCGGAATTTGTATTGGAGGATTTTCTCATAGTTTCTCCCGGAAAAATATTACTTTTTTACTTAAAATAGAATTTACACTTTCATCATCAATAAATCAAGTTGACAACAACAAAAAAAATGTACATATTCCCTGAAAAGACTTGATATGCACATAATAAAACTTGATGCTGTATGACTTTTCTTCATACAGCATCAAGTTATTTGGAGGGGACTGATTTTTTTATTTCAGCAATTTGTGCAGCAGTACCCCGCCGCCAACAACTGCAGCTCCGGCAACAAAACCGACGACCATACCGGCAATCGCATCTTCTGTAAATACATCAGAAAAATCAGTGCCGGCTGAAGAATTACAGGAAATCTCCTCTTCTTCATCGTCGCTTTCCTCCTCCTCCGGAGCAGTATCGCATGAATCTTCTGCCGATGCTGCTGTCTCTGATTTTTTCGTTTTGCCGGTCAGAGCAGCGAGGGTATCTTCCAATTTCAATTTGAGCTCTTCGTCATTTCCGACTGCTTCCATCAGTTTTTTAATGGATGCAATGGTTTCCTCTGCGGCAGCGGCACTTGTCATATTTTTGTTTTCTTCCATGGTTCAATCCTCCTCGATTTTGTTGTCTTTCCAGTTTGTGTTTTTGGATTCTTTTTCACCTTCAATGAATTTCTCTTTTAATTCAGAAATATTCATTGTCATACCTGATTCAAAGTACGCTTTGGCAGCTTTTCCGACGCCATAAGTGATTCCGGCGGCAATAGGCACTTTCAGGAACGGCAGAAAACTTGCCGCTAATTTTCCTGCGATAGAACCTCCGGCGACCCCGGCAAGCATGGTCAGAATACTGTTATCCACAGCATATCCGTAAGCGGCTCCGATCCGGTAGATCATGTAAGCCTCATTTGCCATGAGTGGGGCAACATCTGCCAGAGGAAGCGGTATCAATGCAATCGCCGCAGCACGTCCTGCCGCCCAGTGGATATATTCATCCGCTTCTTTACCGGCCTGTGCCTCCCAGCGGGAACGCATATTGCCGTAATAAGTATTCCAGCGGTTGCGGAAACCGGAAAGCTCTTCATCGGCTCCCTCAATGGCTTGTCCAGTCATTTCAAAAGCTCTGTTAAGCAGTTGAGCCAACCCGGTTTTGTTATGGCTGGAAACCATTACGATGCGTTCGGATGGAAGCAGATCAAGAAGCTGCGACATTATGCTTTCTGTTTGCTCTTTGCGCAGTGTTTCAGCCTTAGTAACAACCAACAGCACTTTATCAGAAAACTGCTGTATCAGCCGTGCATCAGCAGATTGTACTCTTGCTCCGGAACCGTCGATACAGTACCAGATATTATGAACGAGATTTTCTGTTGAGTCAGAATCCAGACGTTTGACGACTTCTCCCATGATAAAACGGGAATATTCCTCCACAGTCTGACCTTGTTCCATTCCTTCACAGTCGATAAAATTGGCAACATCCGTTTCATACACATCAAAGCCACGGGTTGTTGCTTCGGCATCACCGATTGCCTCATCCGGTACGGTTCCGGCGTGAGTAACGGCTTGAACAAGACTGGTTTTTCCGGCTCCGGTTTTTCCGCAAATCAGAATATTGGGTTTCATTTTATTTTACCTCTTCTTTGTTTTTTTTGTATTCAGCATAGAACTTTTTGAAAAGTTCCACATCAAATCCAAGATCAGGGGCTTCCCTTCCTTCGATTTTGGCAATCGCACTTTCTTCAAAATTGCTCTTTACATAAAGTCCCATTGCACCCGTAAGAGTGGCGGCAATGGTAGCATTGATCGCGCTGCCAAGACCGGGAATCAATTTCAGAAGACTGGTTGCGAGAAATACCCCGGCAAGTCTTGCCACAAAAGGAAGTGCCGACTGCTTGATGGCTTCTTCTTTCAGCCCGTAAAGTCCGGCAAGGGTTGCAATCATTGTGACCTGGATGGGAACAATAACAGCTGCATCGGAAAGCGGGATGGGTACAGCCCCGGCTCCGGCTGCAGCTGCGGCAGCAGTGGCAATAATTGCTTTGGCATTTCCGGATTTTGCGTAAACAGCCTGAATTTTTGCCTCTTTATCCACTCTTTGAGCTTCCATAAAGGCATCTTTATAGGCATCCGGCAGCATTGCATAAGAAAGGTTCATCAATTCCTTGCACCCCACAGCTCCGGCTTCTTCATCACAAGTGAAGATGATCCGTTCTTCAGGAATGCCGGAAGACATGATGACCTCTTTCAGCGCAGCTTTCTGATTGTCACGGGTGATGTCGCTTTTGGTTATTACCACTATCACATTTTTTGTGTTGAAAATGTTTTTGATCAGATTCTTGTCGCAATCTGTCACACGGGCTCCAGGGCCCTGGATGGTGTACCAAACCAGATGGATATGATCATCCACATTGGAATTTTCCTGCTGGGAACGTACAAACTGCCGGGTCTGTTCAGTAAACTCTCTTTCCGTTTCCCCCAGCTCCAAACCTTTGGAGTCCCAGATTTTTACAAGATCATTTTCATAACAGTCATACCCCATAGTACGCGGAGCACCATCGCCGATGGCAGAATCGGGAACCACATCTCCCAGGATCGCCTTGACCAATGAACTTTTCCCGCTTCCGGTGTAGCCGCAGACAAGGATATTTGGGCGTTTCCCGAACTTTTCACGGGCTTCCTCGTACTTGTTGTTGAATTCTTTTTTTACATCAAAATTTTCCATTTCGGACCTCCATTGTTGGTTACTTGTGTTATCAGGACCTTCCTGTATTGTTTTTATTTCAAAATCTTCCATAACGGCTCCATGTTTGCTCTCTATATATTCACATAAGTCTTCAAAACCGGATTTTTCCGGCAGATTCAGAAAATTACAGACCATTTCAATGGAATGTTTGAATTTTTCTGTCGTGCTTGCTGCTTTGATCATTGCCTCAAAAAAACTTACAGCAACACCGCCTCTTGCAAAAACTTTGCATTTGCCGAATTCATCGTAAGATACTGCACGGACTACACCGGGATGCGGCACAGTCAATAAAATACGATGTGACAGATAAAAGCCAACATGCCAATCAGTAGATACCAGAATCGCTCCGAAACGCATTTTATTCATTTTCCGGACTCCATATGTAAAAGCTTCCGGTTGATCGTCATTTCAAGCCCCTGTGCGACAGCATGAAGATGTTCAAGCTGTCTTTGAGCTTTGAGTTCTCCGTCGGAAAAATCAAATATCCATTCTGATAAATCCGCAGGAAAAACAGCCCGTTTGCCTTCTATGATCCGGCAGAGATCTGTATTGATGATCTGAAGGGCTTGAGAATACTCCCTGATTTTAATAATGACATCACTACGGCTTTTCCAATCTTCAAGAGCTGCCGCAGATACCAGACTTTCTGCTGCGGAACAAAACAAATCGTCAGCAAGACGGAGACGATAATGTAAGTCAAAGATCATTTCCCTGAATAATATTGGCTGTTTTCTGTCAGTCATGTCTTTTTACCTTTCGTTTTGTGTATAATATATTCCTTGTGATATGCCAAAAGGTGTCATATCATTGAATAAGCAAAAAAATCATTTGTTTTTTTACAAAATCCACTGTGACCCGTTAATGCTTCTGAAATGTCATGCTGCACTTTTTTTCTTTGCTTTATTTTGTCTCCTTGCTTGAAAATGTTACTGTTGCAGAATATATTGTATTGAATTGTTTTTTGTCATATCATAAGGAATATTTTTTGTCATGGATAAAAAAAGTGAACAGTTGATGCGGAAGCTCAAATTCATAGCTGAAGCTAAAAAAAATAATTATCCCAATGCCAGTAATTTTGCAGAACGTTTATCCCGGTATGAAGGAGAAGAGGGCGAACCTTTTGGATGCAGTGCCCGTACTGTATTGCGGGATATTAAAGACTTGATTGAAATACACAAAGCCCCGTTGGTGTATGATGCCGCAAATCGTGGATATTATCTGCGGGATCCGGAATGGGAATTTAATGTTCCCATTTTCGAGGAAGACTTTATCAGTATGTCACTGCTCGGTACAAGATTGGCTGCCGATATACTTCCGTCTCCCTTAAAACAGAATGTGGATAATGCCATTGCTCAAACTATGGCGACAAATTCCTCTGACTTTTTCGATTCGGCGATGATTGAATCGATTTTATGTGCATCCGGGATCAAAGCGAGTATTGATCCCGATGTTTTCAAGGCACTCTTTGATGCCTGGCGCATGAAACAGGTAATACGCCTGACCTATAAAAATCCCAAAGGCGAAATTGCAGAACATGAATTTGAACCGCATATCATTGCATTCCATCGTGGAGCATGGTACACAAAAGGATATAAATACGGTACAAAGGAGATCCGGTTGTATGCCATTCAGCGGATCTCTGCATTGCATGGTGGTATTGACTGTTTTGAAACCGATAAAAAACTGTTGGAGGATACCCGGAAAAAAGGTCTCTTCAACTATGAAAAAGTTTCCGGGATCAAGCTGCATTGTGATGCATCCATAGCCTTTTATATTTACGAACAGCAAAAAAAATTCAATTCAAGAATTGAACGACTGGAAGATGATTCATTGATCGTATCGCTAAATCCGACTGTTGAACATGAAGTTATCCGCTGGATTCTTGCGGAGGCCGGCCGTATTCAAGTTCTGGAACCGGCATCTTTGAGAAAGAAAATTTTTGAAGCCGGGAAAAATATTTCTGAAAAAAATGCCTGATATGACACTGTTTGTCATAGCTTATATTGTATATTGAATACAAAATCTCAAATATAAGGAGGTATATTTCATGGAACAGAAAGCCATAATGGGTGATCGTCCGCAATTCCTTGTGTATAATGCTGACAGGCAACTGGATCTTGCTGCAACTCTGAACATGGTTCCGGACTCTCTGGATAAAAAATATGCATTTTTTCCGGGATGTGCCGGAGTGGTTTGAGGCGGGAACCGGGAATCCGGATGAGCTGCGTGGGGTTTTGGATGTAATCAACAATATGCCGGAAGAGGAGAGAAAGAAGTTCACGGCAGAAGATATTCATAAAATGCGGTGCGCCATGGAACGGCTTGTTGTCTCTGATGAAAAGATGGCGGATCCGGGACTGAACGATAATCAAAAGGAAGTCTTGCGCTGCATTTGCTATTGGCTCTCTCTTGAAGCAATGGAGATGATCCCGTTGACTCCGGAAGAGGATCTTTTCTGATGAAAGACTCTTCTTTTCTTGCGGGATCCTGACAAAACGGGAAGATTTATTCTGGATTTTATGAAACACAAAACTATTAAATTTTGAGGTGAATATTATGCCTGTTTGTCCCCCATGGTTTTTTATGAGACGCAATTCCGGTCCGGAGTTCTATCGCATGACTTGCACGAAATGTGATTTTGACAAACAATATGAACTGGCAAGGAATTATACTATTATACATGCTCCGGATTGTGACGAAACTGATTCTCCGGAAGTCGTTGATGAACTTCCCAAAGTATGTCCTCAATGCGGCGCGAAGTTGAAAAAAGAAAAACTTCCAATCAAGATCGTCTATTGAGATTGTGAAAATTGGCGGCATTGCTTGACAAAATATTTTTCTTCCGCTGTCAGCAAATCATATTCCTGCGAACCCGGGCGGTTCCCCCGGGAATGTTTTTGAAATAATGCGGTCAATTCCTCTCTCTGGTAAAAGGCATATCCAATGATTTTTCGTAAGCGATCGATCAGTTCCTCAATGGCAGAGCGTGTTTCCTCGACGGAAGGCGGGGCTCTATCTTCATAAATTTCAAAAACATACAGCATTTTTCGCTCCAGTTTGTCATATTAATGTTTTTTATTTTCAAAACAGTTGCCATACTGTCTGAAAAACGCATAATAGATCTGTGGATTTTCAAGTTCATACCGGGGAGCTGTTTTTACAGGCCGCTGATCGAGGTTATAGATCTCCGATTTGAGGGGGGAGAGTCGTTTTGCTCCATAGGGGGTAACAGTACATAACACTGCAGTGTGCTTCAAGTGATTTTCTTTCTCCGGCAGAGGTCCGGCGACCTCTTATAGCGGAGAATTTTTTTGGGGGAGATTTTTTATTTTATATTACCTTTGGCGGTATTGATCGAAGAAATCAATGTAATACGCAGTTCCCGGCATAATGACTCCAAACGGTCATATTCACCGGGAACGATATAATTGGTTTTTCAACTGTTAATATAACAATTCAAGGTATGTATTACAAGCGGAGAACTCTCATTTTTTCATTTTCTCATTATACGGAGCGAAAGTGGAGATGCTTCATAGCGGAATGAAATGAAGCTGCTTCATATTTGCGAAAGCAAATGCTTCAGCCGTCTTCGCCCTGCGGGCTACGCCGTGCCAAGTCTGGCAAGGCGGTTTATGAAGCGCACCTTCGGTGCATGAAGCAATCCTGCGGATTATGAAGCACGCCTGTCGGCGTATGAAGCGAAGCCTTGACAGGCTTCATGTTTTTTTGCCTTGAAATCAAGGCAAAAAATGGGGTGGTAGTTACTGTTTCCGCAGCTTGTCTTCTCCAGAGAGAGTAAAATCTCTCTGGACAAAGAAAAATTTACTGCATAAAAGTCGTTTGCCGATCTGTTCACATAAACCACAGTGCAGTTAATTTTACCAATACCCCTCGGTATAATAACTGCGGTGTAATGCCTTATTGTTTATGCTTCAAACAATTCCTTTGACCTTTCTTTACGGCAGCATCGGTAAAACGGTGTCGCCTTTTTTCTTTGCAATACAATAAAATCATCTTAAAAATCGTTATATTGTACAGAAACATTTATAAATCCAGGAGGAAATACCAGTGTTGAAATTTTGTTTTTTTCTGTGTGCCGTATCCACGATATTCAATGTCTTTGCTTCAGCTGAGTGTGATGAAAGCGGTGCCTGTGCTCTGCCGGGTTCATCGAGCGAAAAAGGATCAAGTGTGTTGTCTCCTGTTGGAAA
>JAZKZE010000067.1:0-61886 GCA_045612485.1 Victivallales bacterium
GTTCCACATCAAAGATCAATGCGGCGTTGGGAGGGATGGCTCCGGGGGCACCGCGTTCGCCATAAGCAAGACGGGAGGGGATGAAGAAACGGTATTTTGCTCCTTCAGCCATAAGCTGCAAGCCTTCGGTCCAGCCGGGGATCACCTGGTTCAAGCCGAATTCCGCAGGTTCGCCCCGCTGTACGGAACTGTCAAAGACCTGACCGTTGAGGAGTTTGCCTGTATAATGGACTCTGACTTTGGTGGTGGGACCGGGTTTGGCTCCGTTACCTTCGGAAAGAACTTCATACTGAAGTCCGCTGGCCGTTTCTTTGACGCCTTCTTTTGCTTTGTTGGCGGCAAGGAATTCTTTTTCAGCAGCGATGTTCTTTTCAGCGGCTTTGGCAGCGTGTTCTTTGGCAGCTTCCTGAAGTTTCTGCTGAAGTTCACGCATGGATTTACCGTAATCATCAGGAGAAAGAGCCGGTTTGCTGGTGAGAAAATCGGTAAAGCCATCCAGCACCATCTGGGGATCGACGTGCATGGGAAGTGTCGCCACATGTTCGCCCATATTCATTCCCAGAGCGTAGCTCAGGCGGTCGAGATCGTTTGCAAATTCTTTTGCCATGATTTGTTTCCTTTTATTGTTTGTTATACCGTTACGGTCATTTTATTTTATAACAGCAATTGCTGTATTCACATTTCCGAAGGGGGCGCTTATCTGTACACCAGCCACTTTATTGCGGATCGCCTGTACTGCTTCTCTTGCAATGGCGATCCCTTCCTCTCTCTGGGCTTCCTTTGTATCCGCCTTTTTCATTCTTTCCATGACGGAATCCGGTACGACTACACCGGGAACTTCATTACGCATGAATTCCGCATTCCTGTAACTGGCAAGGGGCCAGATGCCGGCAATAACAGGAATATCCGCCAGACCGGGGACAGCATCAATGAAACGCAAAAGAGGTTCAATATCAAAGACAGGCTGGGTGGTGATGAATTCTGCCCCCGCATCTATTTTTTCCTGAGTACGGCGGATCTCCCGTTTCATATCAATAGCATTGGGATCGGCACCGGCACCGGAAACAGCAAAAGTTTTTTCTCCGATGGATTTGCCGCCTATATCTATGCCGCAGTTCAGATTTTTCTGGACTTTGAGCATCCCTATGGAATCCAGATCGAATACGCCGGAAGCAAAAGGATAATTCCCCAGTTTGGGCGGATCGCCGGTAATAAAGAGAAGATCATGGATCCCCAGGGCAGCACAGCCCAGAAGTTCCGCCTGCAATCCGATAAGATTTCTGTCACGGCAGCAGACATGCAATATCACATCTATATTTGCTTCCTGTTTGATCCGGTATGCCGCTACCATAGCGGATACACGGGAGCTGGCTCTGGGACCGTCGGGAATATTGACCGCATCAAATCCTGCTTCGGCACACAGTCTGGCATTTTTAATGGTCTTTTCCAGAGAGTAGCCCATGGGGGGAGTGATCTCAATATTGGTGATCCATTTTCCTGCTTTAAGTTTTGCTCCCAGCGGGGAGCGTTCCTCAAGGGGGGCTTCTTCCAGAACCGGTACAGAAGCATTCTGTGAAGCGGAAAATACATGAGAGGCACTTCCGGCTGCCCGGGCAAGAGGTTTCACACTGCGTGCCATATCCTTAATATGTTCCGGTCCTGTTCCGCAGCATCCGCCGATCCCTCTTGCTCCAAGATTGAGCATACGGATGGCATAGGTGGTAAAGTATTCAGGACTGCACATATAGATCATACGGTTATCCACTCTTTTGGGAACGCCCGCATTGGGCTGGGCGATCACAGGAAGAGTACATTTGGGGAGGATAAGTTCCATTGCTGTAAGCATCCCTTCCGGACCTGTTCCGCAGTTGAGACCGATCGCTTCCGGAGCTTTTTCTGCGGAGGAGGCTTTTGCGATCAGGGCAAGTACCTTTTCTGCGGAAAGGGCGGGATCGGCAGAATCCAGAGCAAAACTGGTAATAAAGGGAAGAAGGGGAAACTCCTTCATGGTAAGCAATACGGCTTCCAGATCCCCGGGGTGACGCAGAGATTCAAAAATAAGAAAATCCACCCCTTCCTCTTTCTGGGCGGAGATCTGCTCATAAAGATATTCCACGATCCTTGCCGGATCTCCTTTGGCATCATCTGCAAGATGTTCCCCTACGGGACCGACGGAACCGGCAACAAGAAGGTCATCCCCGGCAACTTCCCTTGCAATGCGTACGGAGGCGGCATTGATCTCCTTAACTTTGTCGCCCAGCAAAAATTTATTGAGCTGGGGAAAATTGGCGCAGTAGGTATTGGTCGTCAGGACTTCCGAACCGGCATGTTTATAAGATTCATGGATCTCTTTAATGATCGCCGGGGAAGAAAGGGAGAGATTTTCGAAAGAGGTATTGATAAAGAAATTACGTTTATAGAGTTCTGTCCCCATGGCACCGTCAAAAATAAGAGTGCGTTCAGATAGGGCCTTATTGAGTTTGTTATCCATAACAGATCCTTTATATGGCACAGTTATGCCGGGTTGACTTGTAATATTTTCAGATGTAATATACTCTTTTCTGCTGATTTTTACAAGGCGTGTATTCTGTAAAAACCTTCTTTCATGTAAAATAGCAGGGAAAATCTGCAAAGAAGAAGAAAAAATTTGAAAAAAACTCTTTGTCAGTATATAGTAACAATCGAACTCTGTAAACAGGAAAGGACTGAAAAATGGAAAAAGTGAAAAAACGTTCCCAGGTGGCTCCGGAGTTGAGCTGGGATCTTGAAAAATTATATGCCAATGCTGATGAATGGGAAAAGGAATTTGTTACTCTTGAAGGATTGCTGGAAAAATTCCTTGCTTATAAGGGGCGTCTGTCTGAATCGGCACAGACTTTGTTTGACGCATACAAAGCATCCGATGATTTTGAGATCGTTCTCGACCGCCTCTATACTTATGCCCATCTGAAAAGTGATGAAGATACGGCGGACAGTGTGAATAAATCCCGCCTTGACCGTATCAGCGAAAAGGCTGCGGTGTTTTCTTCTCAATGTGCATGGTTCTCCCCGGAATTATCGTCAATGGATGAAGAAAGATTCGAGTCTTTCCGCAATGATCCGGTGCTTGCTTTTTATAAACGCTCCCTGGATAATGAGGCAAGATACCGTCCTCATATCCTTTCCGCACCGGAAGAAAAGATCCTTGCAAGAAGCGGCAATGTTCTGAATACCGCTTCCAGCGTCTTTTCAGCTTTCAATGATGCGGATTTAAGGTTTCCTTCCATAAAGACTTCCGACGGGAAAAAAGTGGAAGTCACCCACGGTAATTACATCACCCTTATGCAGTCTCCTGACCGGAAAGTGCGGAAAAGTGCCTTCAAATCTCTTTACAAGGTCTATCACTCTTTCCGCAATACCCTTGCATCCACTTTGTATGCCAATACGAAGAAAAATATCCTTTCTGCGGAATTGAGAAGAATGGAAAGTGCCAGAAGTGCCTCTCTCTTTTCCGACAATATCCCTTTGAGCGTGTATGATTCCCTTATTGATGCCGTGCATGATAAAATCGGCTATCTGCATAAATATATGAGGATCCGTTCCCGGGAACTGGGGTTGAAAAAACTGGATATGTATGATATGTATAATCCCCTTATTCCGGAATGTGATCTTTCTGTAAGCTGGCCTGATGCTGTAAAATATGTAAAAGAAGCCCTTGCCCCGCTGGGGGAAGAGTACGGCAGGATCGCAGAAAAAGCCTTTGCGGAACGCTGGATGGATGTGGATGAAAACCGGGGCAAACGTTCCGGAGCATATTCCGGTGGATGCTATGGAAGTATGCCCTATATCCTGATGACTTTCAAAGGGAATCTTTCCAGTGTTTCCACACTGGCACATGAACTGGGACACTCCATCCACAGTTATCTTTCCCATGCCAATCAGCCTTATCATTATGCGTATTACAAGATCTTTGTTGCGGAAGTAGCCTCCACCACCAATGAGATACTGCAGCATGAGTACCTTATGAAAAATGCCTCTTCCGACAAGGTGAAAGCATATCTGCTCAATCAGCTTCTGGATGAAGCAAGAGCTACTCTTTACCGTCAGACCATGTTTGCGGAATTTGAAAGAAGTATTTATGATAATGCTGCAAAAGGGGTTCCCCTTACTGCCGATAAACTGGAAGAGATCTATTTTGATCTCAATAAATTCTATCACGGGAAAGAAGTGAAACCCGACCGCCTTATTGCTTCAGAATGGTCAAGGATCCCCCATTTCTACCGCAGTTTCTATGTGTATAAATATGCCACAGGATTTTCCGCGGCAGTTGCTCTTTCGAGAAACATCCTTGCGGGGAATACGGAACCTTATTTATCCTTCCTGAAAGCCGGCGGCTCAAAAGATGTTCTGGATATCATGAAGGATGCCGGAGTGGATTTCACCACAAAAGAACCGGTCATTTCCGCACTGGAATATTTCAATGACAGACTGGAAGCCTTTGATCATATCCTGAAAAATAAATAAAAAAGGCTCCAGACGGATATAAAAAAGGAACTGCTGCAAAACAGTTCCTTTTTTTGTGTATATACAAAGGAATTTTTATTTTCCTGTAAATGAAAATTGTGCAGATCCTTTTACTGTTACAGGGACAGAATCTTTCTGTGCGGAAAAGTGCAGTACAGGAAGTTTAATCTTCATATTTTTGAATGTGAGCAGTGCGTTCTGCATTTCGATATCCAGAGCACAGTTATCCAACTGTACTTTACCTTTTTTCAGATTTTCTGCCAATTCTTCTGCCTCATGGAAAAGGGTTTGCAGAACTTTCTTTTTCATGCCGGAAATGATTTTTGCATCATCTTTTATCCCATATATGACGGCACTTGCGGAATTATTGCTGAAGTAAGCGGGAACACCGCAGAAAAGCCGGAGATTATTTTTGATGGCAAGGTCTGACAATTTGATGGCGAGGGTTTCATCCGGGGAAAAGGAGAGCAGAAATGTTTTTCTTATACAGGGCTGGAATGCTGTATCGTCCCGGTAGGGGTCATTATTTTTCCCCCCGATGCTTTCCGTACTGGAAGTGTATTTTACAGAAGGATATTCTTTTTTCAATGCTTCAAGGAACTGTTTTTCTTTTGCGTCTATCCGGGCTTTTGTTTCCTGCATATTATAGGAACTTTCTTCCAGATAGAGCAGAAGAAATGCTGTATCGGCAGGAAAATTCATTTCCAGTTTTGTGCTGAAGGAACACGCAGGAAAACTTTTCTTTTTTCCCTCATTTCCGTTAAGGGGAAGAAGTGTTGCCGCAGAGAGAAAAACAGCAATAAAAAGCATCATAAAATTTTTCATTTGTATTTCCTTGTTTTTTGTGGGGAAAGCTGTATTGCGAACATACTTGCCATACCATTGGAATTTGGAAAATGCAAGCAGAAAAATGAAAAAACAGTAATTTATTTGACGTGTTTGTTATGATTGAACAGTTCGTGTTTATTTCATAATCTTGTCGTACTGCGGCTTCCAGTTAAATCAAAAAAAGCCGTATTGATTTTGCCTCAGCAAAACAATACGGCGGAAAAAGTTTTTGAAAGAAAAAGGGGAGTAAAGAGGGGGAAAGGAGATCTTTTTTCAAAAAGTCTTATTTCCCCCTTTTTATGCTTTTCCCTTTTCCTGTTTTTTACAGATCTTTACTGGATTTGACCTGATTGATTTTGTCAATGATTTTGACATATTCGGGAATGGGGAGGAGATCTTTCTTTCTGGCGGCGATCTCTTTTGCGGGAGCGGCGTCACCAAAGAGGAGTTCCATTGCGGCAGTGGCACTCAAAAGAGAACTCTTTACATAGGCACTTTCTTTATCAGAAATATAATAATCTATGCCGTGGGAAGTTCCGCTTCCGCCGGGGGCATAACAGTGAACGGCGGGGATCACGGTGGCGATATCGCCCATGTCGGTACAGCTGGCAAGGAAGGTGCGGTTGTAGTTATAGTCGATGCCGGGGAAGAGCTCTTCGGCAAGATTGCCTATGAATTTGCCCAGAACAGGGTCATCCAGAAGCGGCATATAGCCGTTGAGGGTTTCCACAGTAGCTTCACATTCCACAGCTTTTGCTGCATGGAGAACCGCATTGTCAAAGCGTTCGTTGAGGGCAAGGATCGTTTCCAGGGATGGGGCGCGCAGCATATATTCCATGGTCACATTGTCAGGAATGATGTTGATGGAATCTCCTCCATTGGAAATGATGCCGTGGATACGGATATTTCCGTCATTGCAGAAATATTCCCTGAGCATGGCAATGGCGTTGAGGGCGAGAGTTGCGGCATTAAGGGCATTTTTCCCGTTCTGGGGTCTTGCCGCATGACAGCTTTTTCCGTGGAAAATGATTTTTTTATTGACACAGCCATTGTGATCGATATAACCCCACTGACTGCTCAAATGGTGCATATAGGAGAGATCCACATCATCAAAGACACCTTCCCGGAGCATCTGGGATTTTCCGGCAATGGAGCCGATTTTCCCCTGTTCGATAAGGCTTTTGCGGTAATCCATTTCAATACCTTCTTCGGCAGGGGTGGCGATAAGGGCGATCTTGCCGCACATGTGTTCCAGTACACCGGATTTGATAAGACCGATGGCAGTACCGATAAGGTTTGCAGCACTGGCATTGTGTCCGCAGGAGTGGACGGCACCGGTGGTTTTGTCACATTCGGGATGGTTGGGGAGGATAAGGGAATCCAGTTCGCCCAGAATGGCAAGAGTGGGACCTTCTTTTCCTGTATCAATATCAGCCCGCAGACCGGTCATGGCAAGATCTCTTTTTACGGTAAGTCCCAGTTTTTCCAGTTTTTCAGCAACGAAGTTGGAAGTTTTCACTTCTCTGTAACCGGGTTCGGGATTTTTCCAGATGTGATCGCCGATGGCAATAATTTCTTCCGCATGGGCGCCAATGACGTTTTTGATGGCAAGACGGGCTGTTTTCTGATCCATTTGATCTCTCCATTATTTGAATTTTAACAGGAATGTTTCTTTCTGGTGATGGATAAGGCAATACTGTCTGCTTTCAAAGCAGCGTTCTTTTTATCAATGGTAACACTTACTTCCTGCACTCTTTCAAAGGCAAGGATCTTTTCTGCGATCTTTTCCGCCAGAGCTTCCAGAAGGAAAAAGGAGGAATTTTCCACAAGGGAGATCACAAGATTTTCCACTTCCCGGTAGTTGACGGAATAAGAAAGATCATCACTTTTTCCGGCCCGGGAAAAGTCGCCGGAAAAAGCAATATTGAGCCGGAGCGGCTGCTTTTGAGTCCGTTCATGTTCCAGAGTGCCGATAATGGCATCCAGTACAAGATTACGGATGAAAATGGTATCCATTTTCTTTTTTATTCCTTATTTGTTTTCGTTGGAACTTTTGAGATAGGCTTCCACGAAGGGATCCAGATCCCCGTCCAGAACGGCATTGACGTTTCCTGTTTCATAATCTGTACGCAGGTCTTTCACCAGCTGATAGGGCTGAAGAACGTAGGAACGGATCTGGTTGCCCCAGCCGATCTCACTTTTTTCCCCGGCGAGAGCAGCGGCGGCTTTTTTGCGTTCTTCTTCCGCCTTTTCATAAAGTCTTGCCTGGAGCATACGCATAGCCATGGCACGGTTTTTGTGCTGGGAGCGTTCCATCTGGCAGGCAACCACGATCCCGGTGGGGATATGTGTGATACGCACGGCGGAGTCGGTACGGTTCACATACTGTCCTCCGGCACCGCTGGCACGGTAGGTATCCACCTTCAGATCTTTTTCGTCGATCTCGATTTCCAGGTCTTCATTGAGTTCCGGGAAGGCATCGGCAGAAGCAAAGGAGGTATGACGTCTGGCATTACTGTCAAAGGGGGAGATCCTCACCAGACGGTGGATGCCCCGTTCCGCCTTCAGATAACCGTAGGCAAAATCGCCGGTAACTTTGAGGGTAACGCTTTTTACGCCGGCTTCTTCACCGGGCTGCAGGTCGATGATCTCATCTTTATAGCCTTTGCGTTCAAACCAGCGTCTGTACATACGCATAAGGATACCGCACCAGTCGCAGGCTTCTGTTCCGCCTGCACCGGAATGGATGAAGAAGAAACAGTTGTTGCGGTCGAATCTTCCGGAAAGGAAGCTGACAAGTTCCAGTTTATCCAGTTCGGCGGAAAGGGTTTTCCAGCTGTCATCCGCTTCGGTAAGGAGGGAATCATCTTCTTCGGCAAGTTCGCCCAGTGTCTTGAAATCCTCTACCAGCCCGGCAACCTGTTTATAGGGCTCCAGAAGGTTTTTATAGGAGGAAAGTTTCTGAACGGTTTCCTGTGCTTTTTCCTTGTCATCCCAGAAATCAGGGGCAGCCATGGTAGCTTCCACTTCGTTCATCTCTTTAATGTTCTGGTCGATCTTCAAAAACTCATGCAGTTGCGCAAGTCTTTCCTCTGCTTCAGTGATTTTTGTCCTGATTTCTTCAATAATCATAAAATATTTTCCCGGAAATAGTGAAATTCTCAAAAAGTGTGTTATATTACCTTGACTATATAATTTAATTTAAAATATGTAAAAATCAAGCAAAGGAATAAAAATTATGCTTTCAGATACCTCTCTATCGTTCCTTGAACGTTTCATGAACTGTAACGGCCCCTCCGGTTTTGAGTTCGAAGCTGCAGAGTGTTTCCGCAATTATGCGAAAGATTTTGCCCACAAAGTAACAACGGATGTTATGGGCAATACCATTGCCGTACTCAATCCGGATGCCCCTTTCAAAGTCATGCTTGCCGGACATTACGACGAGATCGGTTTTCAGGTCACCTACATTACAGAAGAAGGTTTTATCTGTTTCCGGCCTGTGGGCGGCGTGGATAAAAATACGGTTCCCGGACTGGAAGTCAATATCCTTACGGAAAAAGGACCTCTTCCCGGTGTCATCGGCAGGAAAGCCATTCATTTGCAGAGTCAGAAGGAAAGGGATACGCCTTCCGAATTCAAAGATCTCTGGATCGATACGGGTATTGAAGACGGTGCAAAGGTGAAAGAACTCGTTACGGTCGGGGATGCTGTTTCCTTCCGTACCAATTATCACCGCGCCGGGGAAAACCGCATCGTTTCCAAATCCCTGGATGACAAGATCGGGGCATTTGTGGTCATTGAAGTATTGAAAAAACTTTCTTCCATGAATATTCCTGTGGGAGTCTATGCTGTGGGAACGACGCAGGAAGAGATCGGTACAAGAGGGGTAAAGACCTCCTCCTACGGTATTGATGCACAGGCGGGATTCTGCGTGGATGTGGGACATGCTACCGACGTGCCGGGTACCGATAAAAAGACTGCCGGGGATGTGAAACTTGGCAACGGGCCCATTCTCACCCGCAATGCAGACAATAATCCTGTTCTTGTACGCAGAATGATGGAGGTGGCAAAGAAAAATTCCTTCCCCTTCCAGCTGGTCTGCGGCGGAAAGCCCACCGGAGGAACGGATACCGCTTCCATGCAGCTTGCCCGTGCGGGAATGGCGACAGCACTTATTTCCATCCCCAACCGTTATATGCATACTCCAGTGGAAATTTGCGACTTGCGGGATGTGGAAAATGCCATTAATATCATCGCTTCCACCATTGCCTCCTTTGATGGAAAAGATTCCTTCATACCGGGGATCGACGGAAAGTAAGAAAAATGTTTTGCAGGGCGGGGCAATAAATGGGTAAGTTATACTTTTTTACAGGAACGGAAGAGTTTTCCGTAAAGGAACGTGCCGGGGATTTCATCCGGGAACTTTTCGGCGATGTGCCGGAGGAAAATGATTCACTGGAGATCATACAGGGGGATAATGCAGATGAAAAATATTCCGCTGTTCTGGATAAGTTTATCACCTCTGTCGAGACCCCGCCATTTCTCACACCTTCCAAAACTGTATGGCTCAAGCATTTCAATAAATTTGACGATGCACTTGATGAACCTTCCAACAAGAAAAAGAAAAGCCGTATCGACACCATTTCCGATTTTCTCAAAGACGGGTTTTATGATGATATGACCATCGTTATCGACGGAACCGGGCTGGACAGAAGAAAGGCCTTCTTCAAACTTTGTGAAAAAGTCTGTGCCTCCTCCGGAGGGAAGATGGAATGGTTCGATAAGATCGATGCCAAAGATAAAAGTGCGGCAATGCTCCTTTATAAAAGGATCAAGGAGATGGCGGATTCTTACGGGAAACGCATTGACGAAGGCGCTGTAAATTTTCTTACGGAAACGGTGGGAAGTGATATTCCCCGGTTGAAAAATGAGATAGGCAAACTCTCTTCCTATGCCGGAGAGTCGCCCGTGATCACGCTGGCGGATTGCCGGGAGATATGCAGCAGGAGTCAGGAAACGTTAAGCTGGGAATTTTCCTCCGCCCTTGCGGAACGCAATGCGGCAGAGGCGATCAGTCTTATCCCGGGGATCATCGAAACACTGGAACAGGAAAAAAGTTCCTCATCTTCCGCCGAGATCGCTATCCTTTATGCGGCAAATTCCGAATTTCAGAGACTTCTTGCCGCAAAATGTGAAAGTATCCGTTTTTCCATTCCGCCCCATGCCAATTACAACTATTTCAAAGATCTTTGCGAAACACAGAAACGCAATGATCCCGGCAATCCCCTCTTTTCCATGCACCCCTTCCGTGCCTTCAAAGCCTGGGAAAATTCCTGCCGCTTTACGGATGTGGAAATGGCGGATGCGTTCAATGCCATCCTTCATGCGTCAAAGCAGATGGTGACAGGGGGCGATCCCAGACTGGCTCTGGAACACCTTGTGACAAAAATAGCAGGAAAACCTAAAAAAGTATAAAAATACAAATACATATATTTATGAAGTGAGAAAGAAATAAAAATGTTGAAGATCATTGCTGATGACAAGATCCCTTTTCTGAGAGGGGTTCTGGAGCCTTTTGCTGAGGTGGAATACCTTCCGGGAAAGGATCTCACAAAGGAGAAGGTAAAAGATATTGATGGAATCATTACCCGTACACGGACAAAATGTAAAAAAGAACTTCTGGAAGGAAGCAAAGTAAAGATCATTGCTTCTGCCACCATAGGATATGATCATATTGATACCTTGTGGTGTGAAGAAAATAATATCGTATGGAAAAATGCCCCCGGATGCAACTCTTCCTCTGTGATGCAGTATATGGCTTCTTTGCTTCTGCATTTTGCTGTCCGCAACAATATTTCCCTTGCCGGAAAGACTCTGGGAGTCATCGGGGTGGGAAATGTTGGCAGAAAGGTTGCCGCACTGGGCAGAATTTTCGGAATGAATGTATTGTGCAATGACCCGCCCAGAGCAAGAAAAGAAGGGAAAGAAGGTTTTGCGGAACTGGACGAGATCATAAAAAAATCGGATTTTATCTCTTTCCATGTTCCCCTCATTGAAGAAGGGAAAGACCGGACTTTTCACTATGCAGATGAAAAATTCTTTTCCGCACTGGAAAAAGACGGGAAAAGACCCTTTCTCATCAATGCCTCCCGGGGGGAAGTGGTGGATAATGTCCTGCTGAAAAAAGTTCTGAAGGAGAAAAAGATCCTTTGCGGAGCGGCTTTGGATGTATGGGAAAATGAACCGGAACTGGATTTGGAATTGCTGAAACTCACGGATTTTGCCACGCCTCATATTGCCGGATATTCTCTGGATGGAAAGGCAAACGGAACAAGTATGAGTGTTCAGGAGATCGCAAAATATTTTTCTCTGCCTCTTACGGATTTTTATCCGGAAAGTCTGCCTGTGCCGGAAAACGCTTTTATTGAGCTTTCCGGGGAGGGCGGCGGAAAAGCGGAGGAGATATTACTGGAATGTATGGATCGCTCCTACAATATTCTGGAAGATGATAAAAGATTGCGGGAAAGTCCGGAAACATTTGAAAAACAGAGAGGGTCATATCCTTTCCGCAGGGAAATGGTTGCATATACGGTAAAAAATGCTCCGGATTCTGTTAAAGAAAGTTTGATAAAACTTGGATTTACTGTTTCAGATTGAGAAAGGAAAGAAAAAAATGGGGAAACTCTGGAAAAAATGTAAAAAGATGATGCATAAAATCTATATGAAGGCTGTTACGGACAAAGGTACACCCGAATATATTGCAAGAGGCTGGGCTCTCGGGGTTTTTATCGGCTTTCTGATTCCCTTCGGCTTGCAGCTTATGTGTTCCATACCTCTTTCCTTTCTGCTGAAAGGCTCCAAACTCGGGGCGATCGTGGGGACATTTGTTACCAATCATGTGACCATTATCGTCATTTATCCGGTACAGTGTTTTATCGGCAACAAACTTATCGGCGGAAGTCTTACTTTTGCCCATCTGGAAGAACAGATGAAAGAGGTGATCATCCGGCAGGAATATAAAGTATTGCTCTCTCTGGGCTGGGAGATCGTGATCTCCTTTTTTGCCGGAGGATTGCTCTTTGCCGTGATCGGCGCCCCTATTGCCTATTACGGTGTAAAGGCAATGGTCAACCGTTACCGTGTCATGCGGGAAAAACGTAAAGTAGCAAAAAGGATGGGGCAGCTTGCCAAAGATGCCCCGACAGATGAAATAAAAAAATGAATCATACGGAAAATACAAAAATCCATTTAAGTGATTTTCTGCACAAAGGAGCCTTTGTCCACTTTATCGGCTGCGGTGGGGCAGGTACGATGCCCCTGCTGAAGATCTTTTCCGAACTGGGGTTTGCTGTGTCCGGGTCGGATATGGCGGAAAGTCCGGCAATGGCTTTACTGGAAAAGTCAGGCTTTACGGTTTACTGCGGACATAAAAAAGAGAATCTTCCTCCGGCAGAAGGAAAAGATCTTCTTGTGATTTACAGTTCCGCAATCAAAAAAGATAATCCTGAACTTCTTGAAGCAAAGAAACGTGCGGCTCAATGTATTCTCCGCGGTGAGGCTCTGGGGCTTGTTGCAGAGCTTTTTCCCACAGTAATTGCTGTAAGCGGGACCCACGGCAAGACAAGCATCAGCAGTATGATCGTACATATTCTGGAAAGAGCCGGTTTTTCTCCCGCTTATCTGATCGGCGGAAATCTTCCCGGAAAAACATGGAACGGTTCTGCCGGAAACAAAGAGATCTTTGTATGTGAAGCAGATGAAAGTGACGGGACGCATACTGCCATCCATGCCTCCTGTGCAGTGGTGAGCAATATTGAAGACGATCATGTATGGAATTTTGCAAATGAAGGGGTATTGCTGGATAATTTCCGTTCATTTGCCTTTTCCGCCTCCCGTCTTGTTTATAATGCCGGGGAAAAAACGGATCTTCTCTATGAGGGGAAGCACCCGGATTTCTGCCGGATAAGCGGAGAAGATAGAGAAGAGATTTCTTGCAGAAAATGGTTGCGGCATTTTCCCCTTTATCAGAAGGAAAATGCTTTTCTTGCGGCAAAATGTGCGGAAAAGTGTTTGCAGATCCCCTGTTTGAAAGCGTTGGAGTATCTTGCGGATTTTGCCGGAGTGGGCAGACGCCTTACTTTGCATTATGAAGGATTGGAATATACCCTTATTGAAGATTATGCCCATCATCCCACGGAAGTGGCGGCAAGTCTGCGGTCAGTAAGAGAGATGTATCCTGAATGTGATTTGCACCTTGTTTTCCAACCTCACCGTTATGCAAGACTGGAACGGTATTTTGAAGAGTTTTCCCATGAACTGGGAAGAAAGGAATATTCCCCGGATAAAGTATATATTGCTCCTGTTTTTGCCGCATGGTCGGAATCAGGAAAGATGGGGGCACAAGAGCTTGTTTCTTCTGTGGGGGAAAAGGCGGAACTTCTTGCCGGATCATGGGAAAATATGGCGGAAAAAGTCCTCCTTTCTGTAAAGGAAACAGAAAAGACTCAACAGAAGAAAAGAAAAGTCATTGCCGTTCTGGGGGCAGGGGATATAATAAAGATCCTTCCTTTTCTGGAAGAACCGTTGAAAAAAATGGATATGGGGGAAAAGACCGGTGCTGTGATCGCTGCCGGAGGCTCCTCCAGCCGTTACGGGGCAAAAAACAAACTTTTTGAGGAACTGGACTCTCTGCCGGTTTTTCTCCATTGTCTGAAAAATTTTGTTCCTTATCTGCCTTCCGGACATGTTGTTCTGACAGTGCCTGCCGCCTTGAAGGAAGATTTTGCCCTTCTCCTTGAAAAGTATGCTTATCTTTTCAAAGGGAAAAAAGTCCTTCTTGCGTTGGGGGGCAGCTGCCGGGAGGAATCGGTTTATAACGGGATAAAAGTATTGCCGGAAGAGTGCCGCTATATCGCTGTACATGATGCAGCCCGTCCTTTTGCAGAACGCACTCTTCTTCTGGAAACGGTTTGCGGGGCGGAAAAATACGGCGGAAGTATTGCCGCAAGGAAAGTAACCGATACCATCAAGGAAACGGATGAAAAAGGGCTTGTGGCAAGAACGGTTCCCCGGGAAAATCTGTGGGCGGTGCAAACTCCCCAGACCTTCCGTAAAGATATATTGCTTGAGGCGTTCCGTAAGGGAAAGGATGAATTGAAAAAGTTTACCGATGATTCCTCCCTTGTGGAAACATTTACTTGCTGTAAAGTGGGAATAACGGAGACAGTGAGACCCAATATAAAAGTGACCTACCCGGAAGATCTGCTTTTTGCTCAAATGCTGCTTTCTGCAAAGACGGAAAACCGTTAAAATATTTTACAGGGAAAAAGCAGTTTTGAGTTATCCTTCCGGATGTTTTTCCGCTTCCGGAGGATAGGCAAGGGGATTTATGGATCCCACCTTCTTGCGGTAGGAGAGAGGGGATAATCCCATAAGGGCTTTGAAACGGCGGGAAAAATGATATTGGTCCTGATAGCCGAATTTTTCCGAGATCTCACGGATGCCGCAATCGGAACGGATGAGAAAATCCGCCGCCTGCGTCACTTTCAGTCTGTCCACATATAATTTAGGCAGAACTCCTGTTTTTTTCAGGAAGATCCTCCGCATCTGATCCACACTTAAATTGCACATGTCTGCCATTTCTTTTACGCTCCACCATTTTTCCGGATTTGACTGGATGTTCTGTAAAAGTTCATCCAGAAGGGTATTTTCCCCGATGAAGTGTTTTCTGTTTTCAAAATAGATGTCTGTTAAAAGTTTCTGCAATTCGATGTTTGCCCTGATCTGGGAGTCAACGGAAGGGGAGGAGGCATATTCCAGAATGGGCAACAGTTTCCTGATCCTGCCCATGTGATATACTCCGGAGGAAAGAACGGATGAACGCATGAGCATATCTGCCACCGGACCGCAGAAATTGATACAGTCTTCACAGTAGGATTCATCCGCCCATCCGCCGTACCGGTTGAGAATACGGGGCGTGACAATAATACAGTCTCCTGCATATACATCCTGTTCCCTGTCCGGTTCCAGCCATACTCTGCCGTGACCGGCGTACATATGGGAAAGAGAGTAGAACTGGAAATACCTTTTTTCGCAATTCCTGTAGGAATTTACCGGCGTACGGAAGGAGGAGCCGCCTCTTATGATCCAGAGTCCGTAGGTCTTGTGGATCTCCAGTTGACCTTTGGAGGGCAGATAATGGATGTTATGCTTTTTTTTGTCATCTATCATGCGTTTTTTATCCATTTTATATTTTTGTTTCAAGTGTAAATTTAATACAGTAAACAGGAATTGCAAGTAATTTTTTAACAAAAAACAAAAAACAAAAACACAAAAGGAATCAAAATGAAAATCGGTGCCCTTTCCTCCTCTTTGAGAAAGCCCTTCCCCGTGATGCTGAAAAAGTATGCCCAAATGGGGTTACAGGGAATCCAGGTACTTGCTGAACCGGAATTTCTGGTGGCAGATGATGCCCGGCTCGCTGCTTACAAAGCAATGATCGACCAGTACGGACTTACCGTTTCCGCTGTATGCGGGGATGTTTGCCGGACACATTTTTCCGTGGAACTGGAATGGGAAGACCGTGTAAGAGTGCATAAACATGTTGTGGATCTTGCTGCCAAACTGGATTCCCATATCATTACCACCCATATCGGAGTAGTTCCTGAAGATAAAAACGATCCGGTCTATGAGATGATGGCAAAATCCCTGAAAGCTGCGGCAGAATATTCAGCTTCCAGAGGTTCTGTCCTTGCTGTGGAAACCGGACCGGAAAAGGCGGAAACACTTTGCCAGCTTCTGGATGATATCGATTCCAAAGGTATCGGGGTGAATCTCGATCCTGCCAACTTGCGTATGGTCGCCTGTGTGGATGCTGCTCACGCTGTGAAAGTTTTGGGCAGATATATCGTTCATACCCATGCCAAAGACGGGATCAATATTTTTCCCGGTTCCCCTGCAGCAACATACGGGATCATTGAATTGGACGGTTCCAGAAGAAAATTTGCCGAAGAACGTTCCCAGTATAAAGAAGTTCCCCTGGGAGAAGGTCAGGTGGAATGGGATCCCTACCTTGCCGCTTTGAAAGAAGCCGGTTTTGACGGATTCCTTACCATTGAACGGGAATGTGGTGAAGATCCCGAAGGGGATATCCTCAAGGCTTATAACTTCCTGAAAAGCAAAATCTCCTGACAGGGAAAGGAATAAAAAAATGGCGAAAAAGATCAAATGCGCCCTGATCGGTTACGGGGGAATGGGTCACTTTCATGCCGCCCAGTATGCCAAACAGAAATATGTGGAACTTGTAGCGATCTGTGACAGTAATCCGGAAAAATTCAAAGAAAAAGAAGCCGAGATCAATCTGGGGAAAAGCGGAAAAAGTGAACTTGGCAATATCACTTACTGCACCTCCTATGAGGAACTTGTTTCCAAAGTGGAATTTGATATGCTGGATATTTGTCTTCCCTGTCCCCTTCATGCGGAATATGCTATCCGTGCCATGAAAGACGGGTACCATGTCCTTTGTGAAAAGCCTATGGCACGCACGTCTGCTGATGCGGCAAAAATGATCGCAACATCCAGAAAGACCGGGAAAAAACTGATGATCGCCCAGTGTCTGCGCTTTGCCAATAATTTCCGGAAGATCAAGGAGCTTTTTGATTCCGGTAAATACGGGCGTCTTCTGCGTCTGGATATGCGTCGTAACGGCGGACTGCCAAAACAGGCATGGTACCGTGATCCTGCCCGGAGCGGCGGGGCACTTCTGGATCTGCATCTGCATGATACCGACTTTATCCAGCATATGCTCGGCGTTCCTGAAAAGGTGATGACATTCGGTATTGAACGGACTACCGGCGGTATTGACGATTTGATGAGTAATTATATTTATGCGGACGGCGGGCCGAAAGTAAGTTCGGAAGGTTCCTGGTGCCGCGCCTCCTGGCATTCCAGTACGGTAGCTGTGTTTGAAAAGGCAACGGTGGATTTCTGTGAGGACGGGGTGAGAGTTTGTGAGGTTGACAAAGACCCGGAAGTTATTAAAGTATCAGCCAAACCCAATCCCTACTTTAATGAGATCGCGTATTTTTCCGAATGTATTGTGAAAAATAAAGATGTGGAAGTATGTACACCTGAAAGTACACGTCTTTCCATTGTGATTGCGGAAGCGGAGGAAAAATCCGCCCGTACCGGAAAGATCGTTGCTGTAAAGAAATAACGCATAGATTTTTTCCGCAGAAAAGGATATTTCTCCATGCCGGGGAAGTATCCTTTTTTTTCGTTTTTCACTCCACTTCACATATTCGGGTGCGATAAAAGAGCCGGTAAAAGCCTCCCCCTTCTGTTCTGTGGGAACGATATAAAAATCATCATCCCCGGTGAAGTCCAGAAGATAATCGATAAGGGGATTGGTACTTCTCCAGTAGTTCCAGGCATCCTGTTTATTTTTCTTGAGACTTGCCTTGAGGATTTCCGCCCGGTTTTCCTTGACAGCCATACGGAAAAAGAGATCGGCATCCTCATCAGGAATATCCACGCCCTTTTCTTTAAGATATTCCCGGTACAGTTCTTCCTTCATATCGATATTGACGCCAACAAAAGGCTTCAGGATATTCACATGATCCTGGATCTGTTCTTCGGAGTAATCCATAAGAGCAAACCTTATATCCGGATTTTCCGGATCAAAAGTCCCCACATTATCCGTTGCAGATTTTATCTGGGCAGGATGGAAGGCAATATAGAAAACATCTTTTTCCAGTTCATTTTCTGTATCATTTTCAATAATAAGACCATCATGCCCCTTTTCCTTTGCTTCTTTGATAAGGGATTTTTCCAGAGCTGTATCTGCTGCAAACTGTTGCGGAGGGATCTTGACAGTCATGGGATTTTTAATGGAAAGATAACATTGTATGATTCTGTTGCCGGAGCGTTCTTCCGCCATGGATTCCGCATATTCCGGACTCTTTGAAAACCATGCACCGTTTTCTGTATCAAATGAATAAAAATCAACATTTGTTCCGTGATAAACCACCAACGGTTTACCGTTTTCGTCCACCACTTTTGAACCGTCAAACCATTTTTTGAATGCAGGAGTTTCTTCCCTGTCAATGGCAAACCGTATTTCCCCGCTTGTTACGTCCGACAAGTCCGTAATTGTCTGTAATCGTCCGTAATTGTCCGTTTCCCCGCTTGCATTTTCCAGTTTATGTGATATGTTATTTATACCGGCTCCCAACTCCTGACGACTAAACGTAGGCTCGGGTTGCGTAGCGGTGGATTGAGTACCAACCTCGCCACTTGCATCCGGTGTATTTGTTTTCCATCCACTTAAAAGCCAACTTTTTTGTTTTCCATATTCGGACAATGCTAATACTGCTTCAAAACCGTCTTTCTCAAGAATAACAGTTTTGTTTCCCTCTACAAATCTGAGTATTTTCCCATCCGCGACTGCATCAATAACCTGTAAAAGAGTATCAATTCCACGTCGGTATGCAATATGATAAATACCCTTTTTATTGTTTCCCCAACAAAAAGTAATATCATTTGTACCTCCGTACTGGGCAAGATCATTTCTCAATCCGGGAACAGTTTCTTCTTCTGAACCATTTACTATTTTTTGTAGTGCAGAAATGATTTTACGTGACTTTTCTTCTTTACCAAGAAAGAGTTGAGTTGTTTTCATCTTCAGATCCGGTACTTCCATTCTCCATTTACCGTCTCCGCCTTTTTCCCAGGAGGTGGCAAGTTTGATCGTTTTTGCGTCCTTGCCGGCTTCCAGCATTGCTTTTGCGGTATGCAGATTATCAAGATTATTCTGTTTGAGTTCCCGATCCAGACGGGCAGCCCCTTCTTCCCCGATTATGGAAAACCGGAGATCCCCGCTTACCCCGCTTGCATTTTCATTATCTTGTAGTATATTATCCTTTAAATCGGTAATAATCCCGGATGAGACGTTATGAGCCCCGGTGTCTGGTTTTCTATCAGAGTAAAAATTTATTACCGATTTATTTTTATCATTTTTTCTATTGAAGTCAATAATAACTTTTAATGTTGTGCCGTCACCTGTTTTCAGTTCATATCTTCTTGATTCCGGGTGTTCCGCTGTGCCTTCCTCTGCCAGTGTTCCCCGTCTGATAACATCACCGATATTCAATACTTCAAGTGCTGTTACCGGATTACGCAGACCGGCATAATGTACGGATATAAGTTTTTTGATACCTTTTTTTCTTGTTCCGAAATTTACAAAAACATCTTCCAGCTCATTAAGGTCATTTATACGCAGTCTTATTTTGTCTTTCTGCTGCAAAACGACATCATAAATATCCTGCTGTTCTCCGTTCAGTTCAATACCTTCCAGATCTTTTTTGAATTGTGCAATAACCTCCTGCCAGTTCTTGAAATATCTTCCTTCAACCTTAAACCTTAAACCTTCCCCCGCCCCGCTTGCCACGGCATAGCTTTGCGAAGCCGGGTCCGGAGCGTCCGACAAGTCCGACAAGTCCGTACCATTCCGTACTTTTCCGTACTTATCCGTATTATTTTGTTTTACCCAGCTTGCATTTTCAAAATTATCAATTATATTATTGATAGAGTCCAGATCTAAATATTCCACGTCAGCGAGATTACTTTGCTGTTGGTGTATCAAGCTCTGGATTTTTTCTTTATTCAGGTACAGGGATTTTCCGTTTTGAATCCATGTAAGCCATTCGTGCATATCTTTCGGATAAAGTCCGCGGATAGAATTTACTTTTATGCCATCATGGGTAAAATTGAAACTCAAGCCAACGATAAAATTTTTTCCATCTTTATGAGCTTCTACAATAACATTCTGAGCTTTGTTTTTATCTCCGTATGCAAATACGCCAATCGGATTACGCAGTAATTCCGGAAGATCTTTTATATCAGAAATATCAAAAGGATGATTACTTTGTTTTGCCTTTTTTGCAAGGTGGGAAGAAGATAATTCAATGGGAAGATCCGGTACTCCTGTACCAAGCAGAATTTCAGAAGGTTTTCCCAGTTGATAAATATGTCCTGCTGTTAAATTTCCATTAATTTGCTTTTCAAGTTCTGTATTAAAGGTATCATTTATCAAAAAACGACTCACTTCCCCCGCCCCGCTTGCCACGGCGTAGCCTTGCGAAGCCGGGTCCATGATCACGCTGCTTCTTCTGTTATACCAGTTTTTCCGCATATTTCTTGCAGAACGGGCAAGGACTGTTTCGATCTGATCTGTGGTCATTCTCACATTTTCAAATCCGGGCAGACGGGAAAGGAACATACGGATCTTCTGAATAAACTCTTTCCACCAGGAAGGCTTGGGCGTATTCTTCTGGGCAAGGTAGGCTATATATTCTTCAGAAACAAGCCTTTGATCTTCTATTCTGTCTATGGCAAGAGATCTTTCCCCATATTCATTTTCCAGCACAGCATCAGGGAGATACCTTCCTGCGATCTCCTGAAAGATATCCTCTTCCCCGTGTTCCAGATAAAAATATTGTGTTTTTATAAACAAGAGGCTTTCATGGCAGATAAACAGAAATGTATTCAAAACAAAATATGCTTATAAAGAAAAGCAGGTTTTCTGCTTCCTGAAGAAAAAATAACGGGAAAATTTTGAAAAATTGACGGGAAAGTCTTGTAAAATTGCTACTTATGCAGTATATTAGAACGGTAATAATGTTGAAAATAACGACCATGAGGTGGCTATGAAAGCTGTTTCTGATGAAAAAAAATCCGGAAAAAAGAGTGCTGTTAAAAAGACCGCTGCTTCTTCCGGTGCAGATAAAAATACTGTGAAAAAAGCTGTATCTGCTTCCACTGAAGCAAAAAAGACCGTTGCAGGGAAAAACGTGAAGAAAACTGCTGTAAAGACAGTAAAAGCACCGGCAAAGGCAGAGAAAGCACCTGCCAAAGCGGTGAAAAAAACTGTAGCAAAGGTTGAAAAAGCACCCGCAAAGGAAACTGTTGCTGCAAAGAAAGCTGCTGCCGCTAAAGCTGCCGCAGCGAAACGCCCTGAACTGCATATCAAAAAGGTGAAACTTTCCAAGGCTGACAAGAAGTTTTTCCGTGATCTTCTGATCCGGGAACGGGCAAAATTCGGACAGCTGCTCAAATTCCATGCGGATGAAGCTCTAACTTCCCGTAAAGATTCCGGAGCAGGCCGTGCCGGTATGGCAACTCACATGGCAGATCTGGGAAGTGATAATTTCCGCCATGATTTTGAACTCGGACTCCTTTCCGGTGAAGCGGATGTAATGGAAATGATCGACGAAGCACTGCAGAAACTGGAAGATTCCGAATATGGTGTATGTCTGGATTGCGGTCAGATGATCCCCAGAGCCAGACTGGAAGCAAAGCCCTATGCAAGATACTGTACCAAATGCAAAAGTCTCCGGGAAAGTACGGAGGACGGGTTCCGCAGAAGATAAGCAGTGTTTGCATTTTCATGCCCTGCCGGAGTGATTCCCGGCGGGGATTTGTTTTTTTATTGACCATGTAAAGAAAAGAATTTCCTTATGTTGCTGAAGAATGAAAGACTTGTTCCGGATAGCAGACAGGAAAAAATGATCCTTCTGTATTCTGTTTTGCTGTGTGTGATCACTGCCGTACTGGATCAGCTGACAAAATATTTTGTTGTCAAATATATTCCCATGTACCGCCGTATCAAGGTTATCCCCGGTTTTTTCGATTTGACTTATGTAACCAACGATGGCGCAGCATGGAATATGCTTTCCGGAAGATTCTATCTGCTTTGCGGGATCTCTCTTGTCGTTTTCATCCTTCTTCTTGTCTTTTTCCGGAAACTTGCCGATGGATGGAAAGAACGGTATTTTGCTCTCTTTCTTATTGCTTCCGGGATCATCGGCAACAGTTTTGACAGGATCTTCCGCGGCGGAGAGGTTGTGGATTTTCTGCATTGCTATATAGGTAAATATGCCTGGCCCACCTTCAATGTGGCGGATTCCTGTATCTGTATCGGGGTGTTTCTCTTTATTCTTTCCAATCTTTTCCGGCCGGAAAACAAAGGGGAAAAAGAGAAGGAGTCCCCTGCTGAAGAAAAATAATTTCCGGCGGTCTTTTCATGGATAAAAATATTCCCCCCTTTCCTGTGATCATGGGGCCGACTGCCTCCGGGAAAAGTTTTCTTGCTCTTTCTCTTGCAGAAAAATATCACGGGGAGATCATATCTGCGGATTCCATGCAGATCTATTGCGATCTGAATATCGGGACAGCCAAACCAAGTCCCGGAGAACTGGCAAAAGTCCCCCATCACCTTGTCAATATTCTCTCTTTTACGGAAAAATATGATGTTTTTGCTTTTCAGGATGCGGCGGAAAAGGCGGTGGAAAATATCCGGAAACGGGGAGCTTTGCCGGTCGTTGCCGGAGGGACAGGTTTATATTTGCGCGCCCTTCTTTATGGACTGGATCCTCTGCCTTCCTCTGAAAAATTACGCAGGGAACTGGATGAAAAGTATGATAATGATGAACACTTTTCTGAACTTGTTTCCATAATGGAAAAGGATGCCCCCCATGATGCGGCGGCATTTTCACAGCACCGGAGAAAACTTATCCGGGCGTATGAAGTATTTCTTCTTACAGGCAAAGAGATGACCTTGCTTCAACAGGCATGGAAACGTTCTGCCAGAAAGGATGCAAGATCTTTTGTACTTGTCTGGGAAAATTCTTTTCTGAAAGAACGTATCGCATTGCGTTGCCGTCAGATGTTGGAAAACGGCTGGATCGAAGAAGCGGAATCCTTTATCAGAAAGGGACTTCTGGATTCCCCTACCGCATGGCAGGTTCTCGGGTACAGGCAGATCGGACAGTATCTTGCCGGAGAATTGAAAAAAGAGGAACTTTTTGAAAAGATCTCCATTGCCACCTGGCAGTATGCCAGAAGACAGAATACCTGGTTCCGTACCCAGCATCCGGAAGCAGTCCGGATCAGTATGCGGGATAAAGATTCCTTTTCAGACGCAGAAAAAACCGTTGCAGGAAATATATTTTTCTCCTGAAACGGTTTTACAGATCACTTTTCTGCCGGAATGACCGGGATTATTTTTTATTGTGATTTTTTCTGGAATTTTTTTCCTGACCGGGTTCTTTATCTTCCAGAAGCATTGCCGCTTCCTCTTCTGCGGAAGGAGTCTGCCGTTTGATCTTGTATTTATCCGGATAGACTACTGTCACCTCATCTTTGGAGCAGGTCACGTTCTGACCGGTACCTTCGATCTGTACAACGACTTTCTGGGTAAGGAGATTCCGGTCGATGATGATGCCCCTGCCTTCTTTACATTCACAGCAGTCCCCTCTTCTGGGCATGGTTTTTTCCAGTTCCAGATAGCCTTCATGTTCATATTTCAGACAGCATTTGAGTCTGCCGCACATCCCGGAAATGGTACTGGGAGTAAGGGCAAGATCCTGTTCTTTTGCCATTTTCACATTGATGGAGTCAAACTCCTTGAGGAAGGTACAGCAGCACAGTGGTCTGCCGCAGATGGAAAGCCCGCCGATGATGGCAGTTTCATCCCTTACGCCGATCTGCCGCAGTTCTATTCTGGTATTGAGGGTGCTGGAAAGCTGTTTGACCAGTTCCCGGAAATCCACTCTTCCTTCGGCACTGAACTGAATGGTAAGCAGTTTGCCGTCAAAGGCATAGTGTGCATTAATGAGTTTCATCTCCAGGTTCAGATGTTCCACAAGCCCGGCTGTCGTACGCAGTGCGGATTTTGCCCGCATGGCGTTTTCATTGGCTTTCCCCTGATCCACCACATTGGCTTTTCTCTGTATCCTGGGGACTTCCGTTTTCTTTTCTGTGGGGGTTCCGGAAACCGGTTCTTTCGGCAGAAGTGCCGGGTCGAAAGGTACCCCGGAAGAGACGACTTTCCCGTAATCCAGGAAAAAATCCTTCCTTATGATACAATAGTCACCGCACTTCAGAGGGATGGTATCCTCCCCCTTTGCTTTATACTCAATACCGTTGTCAAGCTGGATGTCATACAATAATTCCATAAAATTCTCCATTTCGGACTTGAAAATTATCTATTTGCTGTTAAAATACACCTGTAAGGGATTTTTTTCAAATTCAAGTGCCGTTTTTTGTTGGCGGAATTGAGAGAAATTTTGAAAAAGCGGGTAAATATATGGTACAGGCGGTGTAAAAGAGTGTCTGTATTGCTGAAAAAAGGATCGTGGAGCAAATGGCAACAGGGAAAAACAATATATTGTGTATAGAACTTGGTACATCCAAGATCTCTGCACTGAGAGGTACGGTGGATAAAGGCGGTAATCCGGAGGTCATTCAGTTTGCCTCCGCCCCTTCCGAAGGGACAATATGCAAAGGGGAGATCGTGGATATGGCGGGGGCATCGGCTATTCTGGATAAAGTGCTTTCCCGTATGGATCATCCTGCCGGAAGAGGGGCGGAAAGAGGAAAGATCTTCTGCAGTGTAAGCGGGCCTCTCATCCGTTCCAGGCAGGGGGAAGGCAATGTTATGATCTACGGCGGCGACCGTCAGGTGACAAGGGAACATATCATTGAAGCTGTGGAAAAGGCGGAAAATATTTCTCTTCCCCCGGATCAGGTGAATATCAATACTTTTGACTCCTATTTTATGCTGGATTCCCGTTACCGTATCCAGAATCCCCTGGGACATTCCGCCACAAGACTGGATGCTTTCATCCACAGTATTTCCGCAGACCGGAACAGGATCGATACTTTGCGCCGTATGATCCGGGATCTGGGATTTGATTCCCCTGTAAGCTGTGTCTTTTCCGCGATCGGTTCCCTGTATGCAGCTTTGCGGGAGGATGAAAAGGAAAAAGGGGTGCTTCTGGTAGATATCGGTGCTGGACTTACAGAATTTGTCCTTGTAAAAAATGATGGGATCCTTTCCAGCGGCGTTATCCCTGTCGGAATGGATAATCTTGCCAATGATCTTTCCATCGGACTGGAACTGGGGATCGAACAATGCCGGAAATTCCTGATGGAATCCAAACTGGAAACGTTGAAGGATCAGGGGGAATCTTTTGCTGAATTTCCCGGCGGGGGACCTCATGTGAAAAGACGTATTCCTGTAGGCTCATTTGAAAAGATCATCCATGCCCGTCTTTCTGAACTGTGTTCCATTCTGCGGGAAAAGATCGGTTCCGGTGATCTTTTAAGACAGATCGGAAGCGGGATCGTCGTTACAGGCGGTGGTTCTCTGCATCCTGCAATTCCGGATATTTTACGGCAGGTGACCTCCATGCATGTACGTTGCGGAGATGTTTGCGGGGTAAGCGGTACCATGAACGATCTTGCTCCTGTATGCCGTTATTCCTCCCTTCTCGGGCTGCTGAAACTTGCGGCAGAGGAATACTCCGGCAGAGCAGACGGCGGATTGGGACAGATGGGAAATCTTCTGGAAAATTTCGGGGAGAAGATCTACAATAAAGTCAAAGATATTACAGGAGCTTTCAAAATATGAGTACAGAAGAAATGATACAGGAAAATGAAAATGTTTTTCCGGGAAATGTGAGGAATATTGAGGAAAGATCTTCTGAAAATGACGGGAATGTGCTGCCCGGGCTGGATGTTCCCGAACCGGAAGAAAAAACAGAAAACGGTGAAGAAAACTTCTCTCCGGAAGAGTCAGCCTCCGGTACAAGAAAAAAGATCCTGCTTGCCGGTATCGGCGGAAGCGGTGCAAAGATCGTCCGTGCTTTTACCGGACTGCCCTATACTGCCTGTGTGAAAACTGCTGTCATTGATACGGACAGGGAAGATGTGGAGATGTGCGGAGGTTCTGTCAAAGTACAGGCGGAAGCGGAATGGACTGTAAAAAGCGGACTCGGCTGCGGCGGGGATGTGGTGAAAGGGGAAAGGGCCGTGGAACGGGAACGGCAGACTCTTACCCGGGTTTTTGCCGGATATGATTACATCATTGTTACCGGAGGACTTGGCGGCGGAACCGCCACCGGGGGAGTCAGGACTCTGGCAAGTGTGGCAAGACAGCTTTCCATTCCGGTGCTTTTTATGTTGAGTACCCCGTTTTCCTTTGAATCCTATACCCGCAGAAGAAATGCGGATGATGCCATACGGGAACTTCTTCAGGTCACCGATGCTCTCATCACCCTTCCCAACGATCTTCTGTTTTCCACCCTTCCGCCGGATGCAGGGGTGGAGGAATCTTTCCAGCTTGCGGCAGAATCCCTTGCAGTAAGTGTATTCGGTGTGGCGGAACTTCTTGCCAGTAAAAAGATCATAGGCGGGGATTTTGCCGATTTTGTGGCTCTTCTGCGGAAAAAACGTTCTTCCTGTGCTGTGGGCATCGGGGTGGCTTCCGGAAAGGATGGGCTTGACCGTTGCGGGATCGCATTGGAAAATATGCTGGATTCCCCCTTCCTCGGAGGGGTGAGCTGCCTGACGCAGGCTCATGCGGTGATTATGTGTATCACAGGGGGAAAGAATTTTACGGTCGCTGAAATGAGACAGACTCTTGACCGGGCTTCCTCCCTTGTCCCGGGAACAGCGGATTTTACTGCCGGGATCACAGTGAATCCTGCCCTGGAGGATAAAGTGCTTTTAAGCTGTTTTGCTGTAAAGTATGATTCTGTTCCCCGGGTACAGGAACCGGTGTGGGGCGGTTCACCGTTGCCGGCAGTTTCCCGGAACACCGGAAATGAGACCGGTAAAAAGGATATGGAGCAGGGGATGCTCAATTTGCAGAGTTTTTCCAGAGGGATCTTTGCTGATGCCCCTGTCAATAAATACAAAGATGAGGATCTGGATATTCCCACTTATCAGAGAAGAGGGATAAGTATCGACAAGGGAACTGTGGGAAAATAAGGAAAACTTTTATAAAAAACTTATTTCTGTCTTGAACTATCTGCTGCCGCATGGTATGTTAATGCCGGAAATCCGGAAAGGAGGTCTATATGAACAGACGGGAATTTCTCAAAAACTGTTTGACACTGGGAGTATTGGGCAGTGTAAGCAGTATGTGTCCCGCTTTTGCAGGACTGGAAACAAAGAAGAGTAACCGTACTTCAGGGAAAGCAAAAAGTGTGATCGAACTCTGGATCTGGGGCGGTCCCAGTCAGCTGGAGGCATTCGATCCGAAACCTGATCTTCCGAAAGATTATAACGGCGGATTCGGGGATATTCCCACAAGTGTGGATGGGATCCGTATCAGTCAGTTTATGCCGGAACTTGCCCGTATTGCTCATAAGTATTCCATTATCCGCAGTATGACGCATCCCTATCCGGGCCATGAAACTGCCACCTATCTTATGCAGACAGGGCGCAGTCCCGGCAAAGGGATCACCTATCCTGCCATCGGCGCACTTCTTGCCATGGCAAATGCAGGAAATGTAAAGTATAATCTTCCCCCTTATGTGGCTTTGACCGGCAACAAAGGAAGATTTTCCGAATGTGGTTTTCTGGGGGACAGGTATTCACCCTTTTCCACAGGCGGAAATCCCGGAAGTGAAAAGTTCCTTGTGGACAGTTACACTCCTGCCGGCGGTGCCGGAAAAAAAGAGATGCTGGAAAAATTCTCTCTTCTGGATACCGTGGATGCCTTAGGCGTACAGATTCCGCAGAATCCGGAATTTGACGCTTTCGACAAGGCGGGAAGCGGAGCAAAATCCATTCTGTTCGGGAAAGCGGCGGAAGTATTCGATCTCAGCAGGGAAACAAAGCAAATGCGGCAGAGATACGGAATGAACCGTTTCGGGCAGTCCTGTCTGTGCGCCAGAAGACTTGTGGAAGCAGGGGTTCCTTATATCACTATCAATGCTTCCGGCTGGGATACGCATAAAAAACACTTTGAGGCACTGAACAGGATCGCTCCTGAAATGGATAAAGCGGTCGCCGCCCTCATCAGTGATCTGGATGAAAGAGGATTGCTGGATCAGACGGTGGTCTGGTGGACGGGGGAATTCGGGCGTACTCCGAAAGTGGATTGGCAGAATCCCTGGCAGGGGGGACGCAATCACCATGCAAAATGTTTCTGTGCCATGGTGGCGGGCGGCGGTTTCGCCGGAGGAAGAGTTGTGGGGAAATCCAATGCTACAACAGACGGCGTGGCGGAGCGTCCGGTATCTCCTGTGGATCTTCTGGGAAGTATTTATGAGATGTGCGGTTTGAATCCGGACAGTAATTTCCCCTCCAATCCCATAGGGTTGAAAGCCCCCATTCTTCCTGACTCTGATCCGAAGACCCGTTTGAGGGAACTGTATCTGTAAAAAAGTTGTTGAAGTTTTTGATGGTTCATCCTGTACCGTTTTTTCCGGTGCAGGGTGAACTGTTTTGTTTTATTGTATTCTTTTACCGAAAAAAATATGTTCTTCCTATTGAAAAAGCACAAATCCGGGTAATATTATTATATATAATAATATTTTTACGGTTTTTGAGAGGAGAATGAATATATGGCAAAGAGCAGAGTCCTTTTCCGGGTGGATCATTGTTTCACCCCCCATGTAAAGATCGAAGACGCCGGTATTCTCTGTGAAAATGACAGGATCATTGCCATAGGGGGAGCTTCCGCCTTCTCTTTTTCCGATGAACGGCTTCAGGTCGTTGAATTGAAAAATGTGTACGCCATGCCCGGATTTATTGATTGTCATGTCCATGCGGATTATCTTTTCAGTGAAACGACCTCTTCCACTCCCATGCTTGCAGAGGAAGAGGTCAGACGTATGCAGGGACTTTGCAAATACCTTGCCTCCCACGGTGTGACTGCCTTTGTTCCGGCATTGCGGACTGTGGAAAAAGAGAAATTCATCCGCAATACAGCCCATCTTTCAGAAATGATCCGTAAAGATTTCGGGGGGGCGGTCCCGGTGGGGATCCATCTGGACGGTCCTTTCATCAATCCGGAGATATTGCATCATCACCCTGCCGAATATGTTTCAGAGATCGATATGGGGTATCTGAAAGAACTTGTGGAAGCCGGCTGCGGCAGGATCAAACTGCTCTCTTTTGCCCCGGAACTTAAAAATTCCGACCTTCTTATCGAGTATCTTCTGGAAAACGGTATCATCCCCTCCATCGGGTACTCTCTGGCAGATGAAGAACAGACTGTGAGGGCCATTGAGCAGGGGGCAAGGAGAGCAACCGATCTTTTCAACGCCATTCCCGCTTTCAATTACAGACAGTCAAATATTACAGATACCCTTCTTACCGATGACCGGGTCACTGTGGAGATCATTGCGGATGGTTCTGTACTCTCCCGCCGTGCCATCGACCTTACCATGCGGGTGAAACCGCAGAAAAATGTGGTTGCCATAAGTGATACTTACTGCAACGATCCCGCCCATCTGGATTTTCCGGCACTGGACAGCGGATGGCGTAATCTTAAAAATCATCATGCACTGCTTGAAAACGATGCAGGAGCGTGTTTTACTTCCAATCCTGCTGAAAATATCGGACTTATGTTCCGCGGGGAATTAAGTCCCGGTAAGTATGCAGATATTGTGTTTTTCAATACTTCCGATGATACGGTACACTCTACCTTTGTTGCGGGAGTCAATGTATTTTCCTCCATGGAGCAGAAATGAAAAAAATTTATTCCGATAAACCCTTCCGCCGGGGAAGAGACAGTAACGACTTTTCCCGTTTCCAGCATAAAAATAAAAATGTCCCTGCAAAAGAATCCTTCAATGAATCGTTTGCCGAAAGACAGGAAAAGATCCGTTTTGCGGAAAATACCGGAAAGACTTATGAAGGCAAATATCTTCTTCTGGATTCCGGAAACGGCAGAAAACTGGAAATGGTGGGATCTCTCCGGCTGATAAGACCTGCCCTCAATGCCTTCTGGAAACCAACTCTCCCTGAAAGCGAATGGAACAAAGCAGATGCGGAATTCCGCAGGGAACCGGGAACCGGCGGCGGGATCTGGACATGGAAAGTACCCCAGCCCGGGCCGGAGGAATGGTCAACATTGTGGGGGGGGGTTTTGCTTGCGGTCAAGCCCACCAATTTCGGGCATGTGGGATTTTTTGCGGAACAGGCTCCCAACTGGGAATTTATGCGGGAATGTGTGAAAGAGATCGGCGGACACCCGAAAACATTGAACCTGTTTGCCTATTCCGGCGGAGCAACCATTGCCATGGCACAGGCGGGGGCGGACGCGGTACATCTGGATGCCTCCAACGGGATCATCGAGTGGGCAAAAAAGAATCAGAGTAAGAATCCCGCCAGCAAAGACCGGATCCGCTGGATCTGTGATGATGCCATGAAATTTGTGGCAAGAGAGGAAAGAAGAGGATCAAAATACAGCGGGATCGTTCTTGACCCGCCTTCTTTCGGAAGAGGTTCCCACGGGCAGGTATGGAAGATTGAAGAAAGTATCGGGGATATTCTCCAGTCCTGCCGGAAGATCCTGGATCTTGAACACAGCTGTTTTCTTGTGCTTTCCTGTCATTCCCAGGGATTTTCCCCCACATCGCTGGGCAGGATCCTTGCAGCGGAGTTCCCGGAAGCCGCCTCCTGTATCGAATACGGGGAAATGACTGTGCCGGAATCGGATCTGAAAGGCGTGAAAAAAGCCAATAAAGAGCTGCCTGCCGGGATGTTTGCCCGTTTCTTCCTGAAAAAATAATTTTTATCCATACCAACCAATGAGGAATCAAAGATGAAACACCTCCCGCAGACGGAATTATTGTTTAAAGAATCTGTTGACCGTATTCTTGTTCTTGACGGAGCTATGGGAACCATGTTCCGTACCCAGGATCTGCGTCCTGAAGATTTTAAAAAAGGACCTTTTGCCGATGTGACAAAAGATCTTTCTTCTGTAAAAGATATTCTCAATCTTACCAAACCCTCTGCCCCCGCCGCCATTCATGATGCGTACCTTGAGGCAGGATCGGATATTATTGAGACCAATACATTCAATGCCAACAGTATCGCTCTTGCCGAGTTCGGATTAAGCCGGTTTGCCTACGATATAAACAAAGCAGGCGCCCAGATCGCCCGTGCCTGTGCCAATAAATACGCGGCAAAGGATAAAAGACCCCGTTTTGTGGCAGGAAGTATGGGACCTACCGGAAGAACCGCCTCTCTCTCCCCTGATCCGGATGATCCTGCGGCAAGAAATATTTCCTTTGATGAATTGAGAGAAGCCTACTATTTTGCCGCCTTGGGATTGATCGACGGCGGAGTGGATATGCTTCTTATTGAAACGGTATTTGATACGCTGAATGCCAAAGCGGCTGTTATGGGAGCTTCCCAGGCTGCCCGTGTACGGAATCTCCGGGTTCCCGTCATGCTTTCCGGAACAGTTTCCGATGCTTCCGGCAGAATGTTGGCAGGGCAGAGTGCCAATGCGTTCCTTCAGTCTCTCTCCCATACGCCTGACCTTTTTTCCATAGGGTTCAACTGTGCATTGGGGGCGGAAGAGATGAAACCCCATATCCGGGAGCTGTCGGAGCGTACCGAGGTTTGTGTAAGTGCTTATCCCAATGCGGGATTGCCGGATGCGGAGGGAAATTATACCCAGACTCCGCAGATCATGGCGGAAAAGATCCATTCCTTTGCAGAGGAAAATATCGTGGATATCGTCGGCGGATGCTGTGGAACGAGTCCCGCCCATATCAAAGCCATTGCGGAAGCGGTAAAAGGAATGCCTTCCAGAAAATACCATGAAGTGAAAAAATATTTCCGCCTTTCCGGATTGGATGCTCTGGAACTTACGGAAAAAGATACCTTTACCGATATCGGGGAGCGTACCAATGTGGCGGGAAGCAAAAAATTCCTCAACATCATTAAAGAAGGTAAGTATGAGGAAGGTTTGCAGATCATCCGCAGTCAGATCGCCAAAGGCGCAAAGATCATCGACGTAAATATGGATGACTCCCTTCTTGATGCGGAAAAAGAGATGACAAAATTCCTCCGTCTTGCCATGAGTGAGCCGGATATCGCCAAAGTTCCCTTTATGATAGATTCTTCCCGCTGGGAAGTCATTGAGGCAGGCTTGAAATGTGTACAGGGGAAATGTGTGGTAAACTCTCTTTCTCTGAAGGAAGGGGAGGAGGAGTTTCTCAAAAAAGCCGCCCTCGTGCGTGCCTACGGAGCTGCCCTTCTGGTTCTTGCCTGTGACGAAAAAGGACAGGCGGATACAGTGGAAAGAAGAGTGGAAGTCTGTAAAAGAGCATATAAGTTACTGACGGAAGAAGTGGATTTCCCTGCGGAAGATATTATTTTCGACCCCAATGTGTTTGCGGTGGGTACAGGATTGGAAGAACATGCCAATTATGCGAAAGATTTTATTGAGGCAGTGCGTCAGATCCGGGAAGAAATGCCGTTATGCAGTATCAGCGGCGGGATAAGCAATGTTTCTTTTGCTTTCCGGGGAAATAATGCTGTGCGTGAAGCCATCCACAGTGTATTTCTGCACCATGCCATCAAAAACGGGCTGAATATGGGGATTGTGAATCCCGCAGGACTTATTCCCTATGAAAAATTGCCGGAAGATTTGCGGGATGCCGCAGAAGCTGTGGTTCTGAACCTTTCGGAAGATGCGCCGGAAAAATTGATTGAGATCGGGGCAAAATATAAGAAAGAACCGGGAGCAAAAAGTGCGTCTTCCGGTAAGAAAGAGGAAAGAAGCAAACTTCCCCTGGAAGAGAGGATCGCAGAGTTTCTGGCAAAAGGTCAGGATGAGTTTGTGCAGAGTGATATGGAAGAAGCACTGGCAAAATATGCCGATCCTGTGGATATCATTGAAGGACCTCTCATGGATGGGATGAAAAAAATAGGTGTACTTTTCGGCGAAGGAAAGATGTTTCTGCCCCAGGTCATCAAAAGTGCCCGTGTGATGAAAAAGGCGGTAAGCGTCCTTATGCCCGCCATTGAGGCAAAAAAGAGTACCGGAAATACAGTCAGTGCCGGAAAGATCATTATTGCCACTGTCAATGGGGATGTGCATGATATTGGAAAGAATATTGCCGGACTTGTTCTGCAATGCAATAATTATGAGGTTATCGACCTTGGGGTGATGTGTCCCTGTGAAAGTATCGTGGATGCCGCAGAAAAGGAAAAAGCGGATATGGTGATCCTTTCCGGGCTTATTTTCCCCTCTCTGGAAGAGATGTGCAATGTGGCAAAAGAGATGGAAAAACGTTCCATGACCATTCCCCTTCTTGTGGCGGGAGCGGCAACAAGCAAGGCACATACAGCACTGAAAATAGCTCCTCTCTATTCCGGAGTCGTGGCACATGTTCTGGATGCCTCCCAGGATGCGGTCTTTGCCGGACTTCTCATCAATGAAGGGGAGGCAAAAGATAAATTTATCAAAGAATTGAAAGACGAGTATGCTGCGATCCGTGCCGCCCACGGGGAGAAAGAGGAAAGTATGCCCCTTCTTATGAGTCTGGAAGAGGCACGGAAAGGAAAATTACTGCCCGGATATGAGAATAGTCCTGTTCCGGCATTAAGCGGGATCTTTGAGTTTACGCCGGATGTGGAGGAACTTCTGGAATTTGTAAAATGGGAAGATCTTGCCTCCATGTGGAAAGTAAAGGGCGGGGAAGCTGAAAAAGATCTGATTGCTGACGCAAAAAATCTTGCGGAAAAGATCGGGAAAAAGATCTTCTGTAAAGGGGTTGCCGGAATATTTCCTGCATACAGTAAAAATGATGATATTTATATTCTTTCTCCTGCCGGGGAAAAACGCTTCCCCATGTTGAGAAATCAGAAGAATTCCCATTCTCTTGCTGATTATATCGCTCCGGAAGGGGCGGGAAAGAAAAACGGGAAAGATCATATTGGAGTCTTTGCCCTTTCCTGCGGGTTTGGTGTACCGGAAATTGTAAAGGAATTTGAAGAAAAAGGGGATTCCTATTCTGCATTGCTTACCGCGTGTTTTGCAGATGTGCTTGCGGAAGCATTTGCAGAATATCTGCATAAAAAGGTACGGGAACAGTTGTGGGGATGGGGTTCTTCTTACGAGGGGATCCGGCCTGCTCCGGGGTATCCTGCCTGTCCGGATCACACATTGAAAAAGGATATTTTCCAGCTTCTTGAGGTGGAAAAACGTCTGGGGATCACTTTGACCTCTTCTTACATGATGACTCCGGAAGCCTCAGTCTGCGGTTTTTACTTTGCCCATCCGGATGCAAAATGTATGGCAGTGGGTGTATTGGGAGAAGATCAGAAGAAAGATTATTCCTCCCGCCGCGGCATGAAAGAAGAGGAGCTTCTGCCCTTTATCGCCTTTGCCCGGTAACTTGGATGGGTACGGAGTACGGATGTGTACGGATGTGTACGGATGTGTACGGATAGGTACGGCGTTTATTCAGCCCTGAAAGGGCAGAGGCTCTGAAAGAGCCGTAGGAACAAAGCCCGGCGGGTAGGGCCCTGTAAGGGACCGTACCCCCGGGAGAGGATGCCGAAAAGAATTCAAGCTCTGAAAGAGCGGCAGAAAGGAGAAATGTATGTCACAATCATTATCAGCAGTTTATATACATATCATATTTTCCACAAAAGAACGTACTGCCCTCATTGATGAAAATATCCGTCCCCGCTTGTGGCAGTACCTTGGCGGGATATGCAACTCTCTTGATTCATCTGTTTTGGCGGTAGGGGGGACTTGTAATCATGTGCATATATGCTGCAGATTGCCCGGTAATATTCTGTTGCCGAACTTTATTGGCAAATTGAAGGCGGAATCTTCCAAATGGATCAAAACTCTTTCTCCCCGTTATGAAAATTTTTTCTGGCAGACCGGTTATGGCGTATTTTCTGTAAATCCCGGAGAGTGTGATAAGGTAGTCGAATACATAAATAATCAGGCGTTGCACCATGAGAAACGGAATTTTTGTGATGAATTGCGTCTGTTTTTGAAAAAATATAATATCGCTTATGATGAAAAATATCTGTGGAAATAATATATGGCTGTGGTTCTGCCGCTCTTTCAGAGCTTGCTTTTCTTCGGGTGTAGCTATACCCGGGGATACGGGGGACTTACAGCCCCCTATCCGCCGGGCTTTGTTCCAACGTCTCTTTCAGAGCCTCTGCCCCTTACAGGGTCAGGAAAGGAAAAAATCGTTTCCGGAAATCATGGTATATATTCTGTTGAACTTGCATCGTTTAAATTTTCAACAGCCCCCTATCCGCCGGGCTTTGTTCCAACGTCTCTTTCAGAGCCTCTGCCCCTTACAGGGTAATACCGTTTTTAATCCTGAAAGGGCAATTTTTGCTGCTGCGTTCGGTGAAATATACTTTATAACAAAATAATATACAAGGTACATATATGAAAAATCACATTCTTGTTTGCGGGCTCGGGATCAGCGGGGAGGGGGCGGCCCTCCTCGCATTGAAACTGGGGAAAAAGGTAACGGTCGTAGATGAAAATGATAACCCTTCCTTACAGGAAAAAAGAGAAAAACTTATTTCTGCCGGGGCGGAAGTTCTGCTGGGGTGGAATAACAATATACCACTTCCTGTATGCGATTGTATCGTTTTAAGTCCCGGAATACGCAAAGAGAGTCTTTTATACCGTTTCCTGCCGGAAAATGTGGAAAAAATCAGTGAATTATCTTTTGCGCTCCGGCATATCCCCTGTCCTTTTGCCGCTGTTACCGGGACAAACGGAAAGACCACCGTTACTGAATTGACCACATTTCTTCTTAATTTCGTTGGAAAAAAAGCTCTGGCGTCAGGAAATGTGGGGAACTCTTTAAGCAGCTGTGTGATAACTGCTCTGGATGGACTTTGCGATTTCCTTATGATCGAAGTAAGCAGTTTCCAACTGGAAAATATACCTGGATTCCCCTCCTGTTCCGCTGCTCTCCTCAATATAGGAAGCGATCATATTGATCGTCACGGTTCTTTGGAAGAGTATGCAAAAATCAAATTTTCATTGCTGAAAAATGACCGGGAAAAAGAAAAACGCATCGTCAACAGTTCCGTCCTTCCTTTTTTGCAGAAATTCCTTCCCGGAAAAGATGCGGTGACTTTTTCCTCCGCGGATGACAAGGCTGATTTTTTTGTCCATAAAGAAAAACAGATGCTTTTCTATAAAGGAAATGAATTTTTTGACTGCTCAAAAACAAAACTTAAAGGCATACATAATTTTGAAAATATTGCCGCTTCCCTTGCTCTGCTCCGTGGGGCATTGGGGGAAGAAGTGTTGTTTCTGCCGCAGATCAAAACTGCTTTACAGGAATTTACCCCATCTCCACACCGGATGGAAGTCTTTATGCAAAAGGATAATATCCAGTATGTGAATGATTCCAAAGCCACCAATCCTCATGCGGTAAATGCGGCAGTTGCCCGTTTTGCAGAAGAAAGCGGAAAAAGAAAAAATATCATCCTTCTTCTCGGCGGTCTGGATAAGGGAATGGATTTTACGGAACTGGAAGAAAGTCTGCCTTATGTGAAAAAGATCATTCTTACAGGAGCCTGTGCGGAAGAGATCGCTTCTTCTCTTCAGGGGAAAGCAGTGATGGAAATGAGTAAAGATTTTGCCGATGCTGTTTACAAAAGCTGTCGAAGTGCTTCTTCCGGGGATATCGTACTTCTTTCTCCGGCAACGGCAAGCATGGATCAATTTAAAAATTATGCCCAGCGGGGAAATACTTTCAAAAAACTCGTACAGGATTTTCTCGAAAAATAATGATCCGTGCAGAAAAAAAGCTTCTTTAAGAAGAAAACCTTCTTTCTTTATTGGATTTTCCATACTGTTGGAGCTATATTAGTAGGGTGTTTTTATTTTAAATAAATAAAGAGAGAGGAGCATATCGTGATGAAGAAAAATAAAAAAAGCGGATTTTTTCTGCGGAAGTTTATTCTCTGCATATTTTCTGCCGTTTCCGTTTTCCTTGCCGGCTGTGAAATAACCAATCATGCGGAGGATGCTCTGGAAAGAGCAAGAAAGTTTGCACTGGAAGAGACACGGGATCTCTCTGAGTACCAGAGAAATATTATCCGGTATTCCCTTCCTGTGATCCAGGGGCAGATGATTTTCAAGACCGAACCAATCAAACTTACCGAATATGAACACATTCCCCGGAATGAATTTCATAAGCCGCTTGAGACAAAACATCTGGACTATGTTGCCTCCTGTTTTGTCTGGAAGATCCCGGATCTGGGGGGCGAAGTGGTCGTTTACGGTACCGGTGACCGTAATTTCCGTTTCTGGCAGCCGTTGAAAGTAATGTACAGAAAACTTGCCGAACCGGATGAAGATTATATCAAAGCATGGAAAAAGGCTGTAAGTTTTACAGAAGACAATATGCTTTACATCACCGATACGGAACGGGACAGGATCCGTTTTTCCGAAGCCAGGGTATGGTGTACCGCCTTTGATCTCAAATATCTGGATGAAGATAAACCCATCAAACCGGAAACCACCTGGACCTCTTATCTTCTGAAAAAACAGGGCGGCAAAAAGGAAAAGTATCAGGTTTCTCTGGTATGGCAGGCGGATGATCCCGGAAAATTTATTGTCTTTACCGGACTTGGTGCAGATATTCCCGTGGCGGATAAAAAATTCAGGAAGGATAAAGACGGGGAAGAGGATGCAGAGAAATCCGGAAAGAAGAAAGAATTTTCTCTGTTGAAAAATTGGAATATTCTGACTGTCCGGGTAATTGATAAGGTCAAATTCAGTAAATATGTTACCGAATTCAAGTATCCAGTGGAAGAAGGTTCTTACAGGAAAGAAGCAGTGGATACGGAGAAATCTCTCAAGGAGAAAACGGTAGAGAAAACGGAAGAAAAAGTTACAGAAAAGACGGAAGAAAAATCGGCAGAGAAAACGGAAGAAAAAGTTACAGAAAAGAGTACAGAAAAAAAAGCTGACAGTACGGAGGAGAAAAAATAAAATGAGAAGTATGACCGGATTCGGCAGCGGGGAGTGCCGTACAGAAAATTCTTCCCGGCTTTTCCGTGTGGAGATCTCGTCAGTTAATCGCAAGCAGTTTGAACTGAAAGTAACTTTACCCAGAGAGATGCTTTCCCTGGAAAATACCATACGCAAATGTGTAGGGGAAAAAGTCAGTCGCGGGGCTCTGCTTCTCCGGGCGGAAGTGCTTACTTCCGCAGGGACAGCGGTCATGCCGCAGGTAAAGATCAATAAGGAAAATCTTGCTTCTCTGCGTAAGGAAATGGAAGCTCTTGTCATGCCGGAAAGTGCGTTCCAGAATATTTTAAGTGTTCCCGGGATCGTGGAGCAGGTCAATGAGGGATCCAGTCAGGAAGAGAATGAAGCCGCCCTTCTGGATGCCTGCCGGAAAGCAGTGGATGCTCTTGTGAAGATGCGTACAACCGAAGGCGGACTTTTGAAAGAAGATCTTGCCGGAAGGATCGGTAATCTGGAAAATATGCTGGCAAAAGTGGAACCGGAAGCCGCCTTGCTTCCTGCGCAGGCAAAAGAACGGCTTTTGAAAAAACTTGCCGATGCGGGGCTGAGTGTGGATATCAATGATGAAAGAGTCCTGCGGGAAGTGGTGATCTTTGCGGATAAACTGGATGTAAATGAAGAGATCACAAGATTGAAAAGTCATTTTGCACATTTCCGTTCCTTCCTTGCCAATGAAAAAGAGGCATTGGGGCGGAATATGGATTTTCTTACCCAGGAGATTTTCCGGGAGATCAATACTCTCGGAAACAAGACCGGTACAACTTCCATTTCCCCGGTGATCGTACAGATGAAGGCGGAAGCGGAAAAAATCCGGGAACAGGTACAGAATGTAGAATAAGAAAGGAAGAAAGTATGGATTGCTCTTCTTATAAATCAAATCCTCTTGCGGAACAGGTCTTTATCGACCAGTTGATCACCTCTTTATATGCCACTTATGCCGACGGGGATGCGATCAATCAGACCGATGGAAACAATCTTCCCCGGGAATCGGAAATATTGGATATTCTGCGGGATCTTCTGGAGCTTGTCTATCCGGGGTTTCAGGAAAAGGCCCATTATTCTGCGTCCAATTTGAGATATAGTGTGGGTGAGATCCTTTCCCGGAGTTATTCGGGACTCAAAGATATCATCTTCCGTTCTCTGCAATACAGCTGCAAGGCTCTGGAAGGGGATAAATGCTCCTGCAACTGCGGGAAAATGGCAGATGATGCGGCGCGGTATCTTCTCTCCCGTCTTCCGGAGATCCGCAATATTCTCAAAAAAGATGTGAAGGCGGCATTTGACGGTGATCCTGCCGCAAAGACTCATGCGGAGATCGTGTTGAGCTATCCCGGATTGAAGGCGATCACTATTCAGAGGATCGCCCATTGCCTTTATGAAAAAAATGTGCCCCTCATTCCCCGTATGATGGGGGAATATGCCCACCGGATCACCGGGATCGATATCCACCCCGGGGCGAAACTGGGGGAAAGCGTGTTTATTGACCATGGTACAGGGGTTGTGATCGGGGAAACGGCGGAGATCGGTTCCAATGTGAAGATCTATCAGGGCGTTACCATCGGGGCTCTTTCCTTTCCGAAAGATTCTGCCGGAAAGATCATCAAGGGAAACAAAAGACATCCCACGATCGAAGATGATGTGACCATTTACGCAGGGGCAACGATCCTGGGCCCCATTACCGTGGGAGCTTCTTCTGTTATCGGCGGTAACGCCTGGGTGACAGACGATGTGGAACCCGGTTCCAAGATCACCATTTCCCCGCCCAGTCAGACCATCCGGAAAAGCCGCAGAAGTGAAAAATGTGCCGTTTGTATGGCAAGCGGGATCGAGGAAAAAATGTACCGTGCTGCTCTTTCCGTATTGAAAGATTCTCTGAAAGTACAGAAAGAGGAAGAGGTACTTCTTATTTTTGATGAAGGAACTGTATGTGTGGCGGAAGCCTTCCGTAAAGCCGGAAATGAGGCGGGTATGACCGTCAAAGAGTGCCGGATCGCCGTTACCGCCTCCAATGGTTCCGATCCGGATGCAGAGACCTGTCAGAAGATGAAAAATGCTTCTGTGATCATTGGTGCCACCACCAATTCCCTTACCCATTGTCATGCCATGACCATTGCCCGAAATCACGGGGCGAGGGCAGTGACATTGCCGGGGATCACCAAGGAACTTTTTGCCAGAAGTGTGCCGGAAGATGCGGTAAAAATGCGGGAAAATGGGGAAATGTTCCTGAAAGAACTTTCCGGGAAACACAAGTGTTTCCTTTCCACGGAGGAAGGGACACTTCTCACCTTTGAAACAGGAACAGTTCCTTTTGAAAGTGATGACGGATTTTTTGCAGAAAAAGGTATGGTGGGGAACATTCCCTCCGGGGAAGTTTTCGGGATCCCGGAAAATATGAGCGGAACTCTTGTTGTGGATGGATCCATTGCCGGATTTCCCTGGGAAAAAGGGATGGAAAAGGCAAAGATCCTTATTGAAAACAATATGGCGGTCAAGTTTGAAGGTACAAGAGGAAAAGAACTGGAAAAGGCTCTGGATATCGCTGGAAAAATGGGACGGAAAGTAGCAGAATTCGGGATCGGATTGAATAGTTCCCTTTCCCTTTCCGGTAATCTTCTGGAGGATGAAAAGGTAAAAGGAACCATCCATATAGCTTTCGGCAATGATGCGGGAATGGGTGGAAAAAATGATGTTCCTGTGCATATCGACTGTCTGGTGCAGAACCCCACACTGGAAGTCGATGGAAAGATCCTTATGGAAAAAGGGGTTTGGAAGATCGGGAAAGAAGAATAAAAATGAGCAATATACATGACAATCTGAAAAAGATCCTTGATGAAATTTCTCTTGCTTCTGAAAAAGCGGACCGTGCAAAAGATTCTGTGAAACTTATCGCCGTATCCAAAACTTTTCCCGCCTCAGATATTCAGGATGCTTATGACTTCGGTCAACGGCTTTTCGGGGAAAACCGTGTGGCGGAGCTGGAAGGGAAAACTCCCGTTCTGCCTGCGGATATCCAATGGCATCTTATCGGTCACCTGCAAAGCAATAAAAGCATGAAGGCCGTGGAAAATGCCTCCTGGATCCACTCTGTGGAATCAGAAAAACTTGTCCGGCATATTGAAAAAGCTGCTTCTCCTCTGGATAAAAAAATCAATATCCTTCTGGAAGTAAATGTTTCCGGAGAGGAAAGTAAATTCGGTCTCCACAGTTTTGAAGATGTGCTTTCCTGCGGGCTTCTTGCTATGGAAATGCCCCATATCGAGCTTATGGGATTGATGACCATGGCTCCCTTTGAAGCTCCGGAAAAAGTTCTGCATGAAACATTTGCCGGATTGAGAGAGATGCGGGATAAACTGGAAATCTCTCTGGGAAAAAAATTGCCGGAACTTTCCATGGGAATGAGCGGCGATTACCGTATCGCCATTGAAGAAGGTGCCACCTTCGTCCGTATCGGGACAGCGATTTTCGGCGGAAGATAAAGGAATAAATATATATGGTTCTGGAAATTCCCTTTGACCCGGCTGCATTGAAAAACAACCGGGCGTATCTTATTGCCTCCTCCATTGTAAAAAGATTGCGTGAGGCCTCTTTCAGTGCTTATCTTGTAGGCGGATGTGTACGGGATATGGTCATGGGGAAGACTCCTTCGGATTTTGATGTGACTACTTCCGCAACTCCGGAAGAGGTACAGAAACTTTTTCCCCATTGTGTTGGTGTGGGGGCGTCTTTCGGAGTAATGATCGTTGTGGAAGAAGCCATGGAATTTGAGGTGGCAACATTCCGGGAGGAAAGAAATTATGAGGATGGCAGACGCCCGGAATTTATCCGTTACAGCAAAACGGTTGCCGAAGATGTTTCCCGCAGGGATTTTACGGTAAACGCTTTGCTTTTTGATCCGGAAAAAAATGTGATCCTTGACCATACCGGCGGTGTCGCGGATTTGAAAAAAGGTATTCTGCGGACAGTGGGAGATCCTTTGATTCGTTTTTCCGAGGATTATTTAAGGATGCTGCGTGCCGTGCGGTTTGCGGTCAGACTGGATCTGGAGATGGATGAAGCCGCGGCGCAGGCAATAACGGTACTTGCGGCAAAGGTAAAGTATCTTTCCGCGGAACGCATCCGGGATGAACTGGAAAAGATGCTGACGGGGAAAAATCCCCATAAGGCATTTATTCTTCTTTCCCGTCTGGGAATATTGAAAGAAGTTCTGCCGGAAGTGGAGGATTTGCATGGAGTGGAACAGCCGCCAAAGTATCACCCGGAAGGGGATGTATTCATTCATACTATGCTTTTGCTTGAACATATTGCTTATTCCAATGCGGAAGTCGGATGGAGTGCCTTGCTGCATGATGTGGGAAAAAAACATACATACAGTGTGATCGACGGCCGCATCCGTTTTTTCGGACATGAGGAAAAAGGGGCGGAAATGGCAGAAAAGATCCTTCAGAGATTGAAACTGCCTTCAAAGACCATTAAAAATGTGGTGAAAGCCATTGCCGGCCACATGAGATTTTCCCATGTGCAGGTGATGCGGCAGAGTAAATGGCGGCAGTATCTTGCCGATCCTAATTTCCCCCTTGAACTGGAACTGCACAGACTGGACTGTATGGCGTGTCATCAGATGGTGGATAATTATCTTGTGATGCTGGACAGGATCAATGAACTGGCTCTTTCGGGCATATCTCCTGTTCCCAAACCTCTTATTACCGGAAAAGATCTTCTGAAAATGGGGTTGAATCCCTCTCCGGAATTGGGAAAGATCCTGAAAAAAATCGAGGAATTGCAGCTGGAAGGTGTTATAAGTACAAGGGAAGAAGCGTTGAAAGAAGCAAAGAAACTTTTCCCGCCCTCATGCTTCTGATGTTTCTTTTCTGTCCAGATCCACTACTTTGATCTTTTTCCATGCACCGGTATTTTTCCTCCACCGGATGATCAGGGCATCACAGACCACATAGAAGGTGATCCCTGCCGCCCAGGCAATGTAAATGGGGCCGGGGATGATCTTTGTGAAAATAAAGGTCATGGGTACCTGGATCATCCATACGGAAACAATCGCGAGGATCAGGGGGATCCTTGTATCTCCGGCTCCCCGCAGAGAGCCAGCGGTAATAAAACGCTGACCGTCATAGAAATTCTGGAAGATCTGGAGAATAAGGATGATCTTTACAAGGGGCAATACTTCACTTATTTTCAAGCCGTCACTGCTTTTCGGGGAAAAGAGTTTAATGAGAAATTCCGGGAAGAGAAGGTAAAGAATCGCAATAAAAATAAAGTAAAGGGAAAGCATCCTTACGCATCTTTTACTGATCATTTCCGCTGTTGCAAGATCCCGTTCCCCAATGTATTTTCCAGTGAGGACGGAGGCGGAATCCATTAAGCCCAGAAGAGGAATAAAGGCAATAAGGTTTATGGTCATGGCAAGTCCCGCCGCTGTCATGGCAAGATCCCCCAGACAGCCGAACCAGAGAAGGACACAGGCAAATCCGGCACTTCTGATATTGGTCTGCAATCCGCCGGGTGCGCCGAAAAGAAACAGTTTTTTTACCGTATCAAAACGGAAGTGAAAATACTTTCTTGATGCCCATATATCCTGTTTCTGTACGAGAAAAGCCGTGATGGCAAAAAGAAAAGATATGGCTCCTGCTGTGGAGATGGCAAGTCCCGCCCCTTTGATCCCCATGGCGGGAAGGCCGCATTTTCCGAAGATCATGATGTAATTCAATGGGACGGAAATAAGACAGGTTCCGATCTTGGCTGCCGCCGTGATCCTGCTTCTTCCTGTTGCCGTGAAAAAGGTGAGGAACGGTGCTTCCATACAGGCGAAAGCTGCACTGGGAGTGAGGGCGGTAAAGTAGATGATCTCCCGTTCTTTTACGGCATCGGAAAGACTTCCATACTGAAAGATCCAGGACCCGAAGGGCGGGAGAAATGCCAGAAGAAAAATGGATACCATACAGGCAAAATAAAATCCGTTCCATGCCGATCTTACACATTCTTCTTTATTTTTATTTCCGAAATGCTGGGCAACGATTGTACCGGTAAAACCGGTTGTGATCACAAAAAAACAGCTGGAACAGTTGAAAAGCTGACTGCTTGCCACAGAAGCAGTCACATCCTCCAGCTGGAGTTTGGATAAGATGATACGGTTGCAGAGAAGCATAATGGTATTACAGCCGTTCATGATGATAAGCGGCCAGGCAAGTTTCCATATATCTTTATAACCGCCTTTGCATGTAAATTCGGCAGAAGCAAATATCCCGGTAAAATTCCGGAAGAGCTTCAGAAAAAAACTTGCAATCATGATTTCCTCACCATATAACAGTATTTTCAGTTGAAAAGCAGGATCTTGAAAGCAAGCAGAATAAGAATGATACCGCCTGCTATATCGCATTTGTTGTCAAATTTATTCCCCGCGATCCTTCCCAGAGTACACCCTGCCATACAAAGAACGAAAGTAATAAGCCCGATCACCGCAGAATCCCGCAATATATGTCCTCTTTCCAAACAGGCATAACCTACTCCCACAAGAAGGGCGTCAATGCTTGTGGCAAAGGAGAGAACGATCAGCCGTACAAAGGAAAAACCTTTGTTTTCCTCCTCTTCCTCTCCTTCTTTTTTCTTTTTTACGGCTTCATAGATCATTTTTCCGCCCAGAAGGGCAAGAAGCAGAAAGGCTGTGACTTTTCCCAGAATGATAAAGAGTTTTCCGCAAAGGGACGCCGTAAAGTAGCCGATATCCGGCATAAGCATCTGGAAAAGTCCGAAAGCAAAGGCGGTAAGAAGGATCTTCCACCAGGTAAAATTTTTCCGTTCCGCTGCTCCAAGTGCTACTGAAGCCGCCAGCGCATCCATGGCAAGACTTATTCCGACAAGTGCGGGAAATATGATCCACATGATCTTCTGATCCTCATTTACGTATAAAAACAAAACGGCAGAAACCTGACTTGTTTATAAAGATTCCTTCCGGATACAAAAAGCGATATCCGGCTCAATTATAATATACTCTTTTTTTTGTGAAAATCAAGGTTTTCGGTATGAATATAAAAAACAATACCCGGAACAAATTGCTGATTCCGGGTATTGCTTTTCCGTATATTGCAAAAGATTATTTTACCAGATTTTCCGCATTTTTCTTGTAACGGGAATCCTGATTGAGTCTTTTGTTTGTGCGTTCTTTGGCTTCATCCACTCTTTTTTCCACAGCTTTGCCCGCTTTTTTCACAGTGCCGGACAATTCGTTGAAGTGTTTATTTGCTTTTTTCGGGTTCTGCATGTAATAGTATGCTCCTCCGGCAGCTGCGGCAAGAAGAATAAGGATTATGACCGTTTTGACAATATTATTTTTCTTGTCTGTTCTGGATTTTCCTTCCATCATCTGATGCGTTCTGCCAGCGGCAAGATCCGCTTGTTTCTGACACTCTGAAGAACAATAGGAACCCGCTACGATACATTTTTCACAAATAGGTTTTCCGCATGCGGCACATCTTGTTACTGCCGGGGTATCGGTATGATTCAGACATACTGCCATAATTTACTCCTTTCTAAAGTTTCCGGATCGTTTTTATCCGTTTACTGCACTATAATGCAATTTTGTTTACTTTGCAAATCTTTTTACCGTACCTTTTACGATATTTATGATGATTTCCACACTTTTTTCCATTTTTTCCACAGAAATATACTCATATTCCCCGTGGTAATTGCCTCCGCCTGTTCCAAGATTCGGACAAGGTACTCCCATAAAGGAGAGCCTTGCTCCATCGGTACCGCCGCGGATGGGGACGGTACGGGGAGTAAAGGAAGCCTCCCTTATGGCGTCAAAGGCAAGTTCTTTCATAAAGGGATATTTTTCCATGACCTGTGCCATGTTTTCATATTGATCAGAAATTTTTGCTTCAATAAAATTTTCCCCGTATTTCTTTTGCAGAAGAAATGTGATCTCCTGTATTTTTGCTTTTCTTGCCTCAAATTTTTCTTTATTGTGATCCCGTAAAAGATATTGGCTCTTTGCTTCCGAGGAACTGCCGTTGAGGTCATGAAGAAAATAAAATCCTTCATAGCCTTCCGTTTTTTCCGGAACCTCCTCCCGGGGGAGAAGAGAATGAAACTCCCAGGCAAGGGAAAGAGCATTGATCATTTTCCCTTTTGCCGAGCCGGGGTGAACGGGAAGTCCGTGGAACTGAATGGTTGCTCCGACGGCATTGAAGTTTTCATATTCATACAGATCCACTTTTCCGCCATCCAGAGTAAAGGCAAATTCAGCGCCGAATTTTTCCACATCAAAGTGATCCATGCCGCAGCCGATCTCCTCGTCGGGAGTGAAAGCAAAGGCGAGAGGTCCGTGGGGGATATTTTCTTTTACGATCCTTTCCAGTGCGGCAATGATCTCTGCACATCCGCCTTTATCATCCGCCCCGAGAAGGGTCGTTCCGTCTGTAACAACAAGGGTATCGCCGCGCAAGTCTGCAAGATCCGGAAAAAGGGTTTCTGAAAGGGTTTTGCCGCTTGTTCCCAGAGGAATGGGGGTTCCGTCATATTGAACAAGGACAGGTTTGATATTTTTTCCGCTTGCCGCATCGGAAGTATCCATGTGGGCGATAAAACCGCAGCAGGGGATCTTTTCCAGTCCCTCCGCCGGAGGGAGAAAACCGTAAACATATCCTTTTTCTGTTACAGCAGTATTGACTGCACCGGCTTTTTTCAGATCATCACAGAGGATTTTTGCCAGTTCCAGCTGACCGGGGGTGGAAGGGACGGTTTCCGATTCTGCAGAGGAACGGGTATTGATTTTTACATATCTCAAAAATTTTTCCAGTACGGGGCTGTTTGCATACTTATTCATTGAATACCTCCTTTTTTGGCGAAATATACACGCAAAAAAGGAATATGTAAAGTTTTTTATCCGGATAAATACAAAAAAAACAGCATAGGGGAATGGAAAAATTTATTTTACAGTGTATATTGACCGGAAGCAGAAACTGTTTTGCGTAAAATGTCAGATTTTTGCGTAAAATGTCAGGTAACGGGATTTGTTATTGTTTTTCCGGTATGATATTGTAAAGCATCCGTAAAACCGAAAACAAAAATATGGAGAAAAAAATGGAAAAGATCCGTATGGGTGTAGTCGGGCTGGGCCACCGTGGACGCAATATGTTCAAACTTGCCGCAGAAGCCTTCCCGGACTATGTGATTCCTGCCGCCGCTTGCGACCTTATTACCGCTAACTGGACAGACACAAAGTTCCAGCAGACAAAGTCGATGGCGGAACAGTTCCCGGAAACCGTCTTTTACACCGATTTCCACACTATGCTCAAAGAAGCAAATCTGGATGCCATCCTCATTGAAACCGGAGCGGATATCCATGCACAATTCTGCGCGGACTCCCTTATGGCGGGGGTAAATGTATTAAGCGATATTCCCGTTGTCGCTACAATAGAGGAAGCGGATATGCTGTGGAAAGTACATAAAGAATGTAAAAATGTGATGTTTTCCACCGGGGCAAACTCCAATACCACACGCTATTCCCGGATGATGCGGGAACTTTATAATGCCGGATATCTGGGCAAACCCTATTATATGGAAGCGGAATATGTTACCGGTCAGCACTGGGAGGATAATCTCTACAGAAAAGTCAATCCCCTTACAGAAAACGGTGATTGGAGAAAACTTCTTTCCCCCATCCGTTATTGTACCCACTCTCTGGGGCCCTTCCTCGCATTCGTGCCGGAAGATTTGAGAAAAGTCTCCTGCTTCGGGACTGGACCGCAGGCACCCATTGAAGAGTACGGAGGGTTCCCCAAGGATGATGTGCAGACCGCCCAGTTCCAGACTGATTCCGGAGTAGTTATCAAACTATTGCGTACCGGCAGATGCCGTGCCAAGATCGGCAGTCACAACTACCGCGTTTTCGGTACGGAAGGCTATTTTGAAAGCGAAAGTGAAAGAGGAAAACGCGGACAGGTCATGCGGTACAACTCCACTAAATACTATCCTGCCTCCGAACTTCTGGAACAGGAAGGTGGTTATATGCCCTATGAGTGTATCCATAACCCTGCTGCCGCAGGTCACGGGGGAGCGGACTATGTGCTTCTGGATGACTTTATCAAAGCTCTTCTTACAGGCGGCGAGCCTCCTATCTCTCTGAAGGAAGGTCTGCGTATGACGCTGCCGGGGATCTATGCGGAAATGTCTGCCAAACAGGGCGGGGAACTTCTGGAGATCCGCTATCCCTGGGACAACGAATAAAAAAAGATGATAAGGACAAAATAGGAGAATTAATATGGATAAAAAGATACGTTTGGGGGTAGTCGGGCTGGGACACAGAGGCCGTAATATGTTCAAACTTGCTGCAGAGGCTTTTCCGGATCAGGTGATCCCTGCCGCCGCTTGCGACCTCATCCCCGCCAACTGGACAGAAACAAAATTCCAGCAGACAAAAGCCATGTGTGATATCCTGCCGGAAACAAAGTTCTATACCGATTTCCAGACTATGCTCAAAGAAGCAAATCTGGATGCCATCCTTATTGAAACCGGGGCGGATGTCCATGCCTATTTCTGTGCAGAGGCATTGAAAGCAAATATCCATGTATTGAGCGATATTCCTGTGGTGGCATCCATTGAGGAAGCGGATATGCTGTGGAAAGTACATAAAGAAAGCAAAGCCATTTTCTCCACAGGTTCCAATCCCAATTATGCCCGCTATACCATTATGATGCAGGAACTGTATAAAAAAGGGTATCTGGGCAAACCCTATTACATGGAAGCAGAATACGTTACCGGTCAGCACTGGGAGGATAATCTTTTCCGGAAAGTCAATCCTCTTACGGAAAACGGCAACTGGCGGAAACTTCTTTGTCCCATCCGCTATTGTACCCACTCTCTGGGGCCCTTCCTCTCTTTTGTAAAGGAGGACTTGCGGAAAGTTTCCTGTTTCGGAACAGGGCCGCAGGCTCCCATTGAAGAGTATGGAGGTTTTCCCAGGGATGATGTACAGTCTGCCCAGTTCCAGACGGAATCCGGGGTAGTTATCAAACTTCTGCGTACAGGCAGATGCCGTGCGAAAATCGGAAGTCACACCTACCGCCTTTTCGGTACGGAAGGATATTTTGAAGATATCAGTGAAAGAGGGAAAGTACCCCGTACCATCCGGTACAATTCCACCAAATACTATCCTGCTTCCGAACTTCTGGAACAGGAAGGAATTGCCACGCCCTTTGAATGTCTGCACAATCCAGCCGCCACAGGTCACGGCGGAATGGATTACCGTCTTCTGGAAGACTTTATTACTGCCGTTCTTACAGGTGGCGAGCCTCCCATCTCCCTGAAAGAGGGGCTTCGTATGACACTTCCGGGGATCTATGCGGAAATGTCTGCCAAACAGGGTGGTAAACTTCTTGAGATCAGGTATCCCTGGGATAACGAATAAAACAGAAATTACAACCATAAATCATATAAAGGAGTAGAAAATGTCTTTTTCCCAAGTTCTTGAAGCAGTACAGGAAGGTATGCTTCTTATTTGTCACGCATCGTTTAAAAAATGCAAAGAAGAAGGTCTGACCCCGGAAGAGGTCATTACTGCATTGCAGAAAAAACTTGGACCTGAAGGGACATTGATGATGCCTACCTTCTCCTATTGTTATCTCAATCACCCCCGCCACAGAGTTTGGGACAAGGATGAAACCCCCGGTGTACTCAACGGCGTTCTTTCTGAAACGTTCCGTACGTTCCCCGGGACTGTCCGCAGCAACAATCCCACTTACTCTGTGGCTGTTTCCGGTAAATATACGGAACTTCTTACAACAGGCTCCGCGGACAATGCCGGACTGGGACACGGTTCCTCCTATGAAAATGCTTTGAAGAAGGGTGCCCACATTCTTCTTCTCAATGTAAGCAATAACCGGAACAGTATGCTGCATTATGCGGAGATCGCTTCCGGTGTTCCCTATAACGACATTCCTTTCCGGGAAGCATGGGGGAGAAATGCTCTCACCAAAGACGGGGAGATGGTTCTTATTCCTGAATATCCCGCATGCAGTGAGGAATTTTCCAAATTTGATGCGGAATTTATTTCCATGGGATTTGCTCAGGATCTGGGGGGAAGTATGCTTATCAACGCTGCTGATATGGTCAAATATATCTGCGGCAGAATCAATGTGCAGAAAGATGTGATGCTTTGCAGCAATGAGGAATGTGAATGTTGCAGACTGCGCAGGGAAAGACTTAAAAATATGGGGTTGATCTAAATGGAAAATTCATTGTATGACATCATTTCTTCCGGGATCTGTATCGACCGTATCAGAGAACGTTCTTTAAAGATCCATGCTCTTGAAGGGAACTGCTCCTATTCCAATTTCAAAGATTCCACCTCTTATGCCATGAAGTGTATGGAGGAATCCGGCTTTGAACAGGTGGAAAGACGTGTTCTCAGATCCGACGGAAAAAATACTTATTTCGACTGTATCATGCCCAATGCCTGGGATATGAAGGGACGGGCTTTCGTCCGTATCAAGGACGATTCCCTTACAGAAGAAGAACAGTATATAGCAGACAGTAATATTGATCCCTTCAACTCCGGCGTGTGGGGCTGCGGTACTCCCGCAGGGGGAGTGGATACTGTCATTCTTGACGATAGACTCGTTGCAAAAGAAGATCCGGAAGGAAAAAGCATTGCCGGAAAAGTCATTCTGATGGATGGCTACAGTATGGGGAGATACAAATATCTCGTACTGCACAATGCCGCTGCGGTCATCATTTCCGATTCAAAATGCGGGGATGATTATCCCCAATACTGCCGCTGGTCCAATGCCATCGCCTTTACCGGCTGGTATCATACTGCCGATGATCCCCGTATTCCCATTTTTATCATCTCTCCCGCCAAAAGTGCCTTCCTGCGGTCACTTCTGGCAAAAGGGGAAGTAAAATGTCATGCCGAAACGGATGCAAAAGTCTATGACGGAGAAATCTATACGGTAACAGGACTTATCCCCGGGAAAGAAAAAGAGGAGATCACCTTTTTTGCTCACATGTATGAGCCTTTCATTCCTGATGATGCCACAGGCGGTATGATCATTATGGAACTGTGTAAAGCCATAAAAGATGCCGTTGATGCAGGAAAACTGCCGCCTTTGCAGAAATCTCTCAAAATCGTTCTTTCCATGGAAAGATACGGTTTTTACGAGTATTTCACCGATCCGGAACAGGTGAAAAAGATCCTTCATGTGATGAGTTTTGACAGTGTATGTCACTATATGGAAAAAGGAATGGCACGGATAAGTTTGAGACAAAGTTCCATCCTTGCCCCCACTTTCGTGGATTTCCTTACAGAAAGTCTTTTCCGCAAATATCTGAAAAATGATCATGTGGTAACAGAAAGAAACAATCTTTCCGATGATACCTTCTGTTCCGACGGCGATATGAAGATCCCCTCCATGTGGACACATACCTCCAATCCCCGCTGTCATCACAATGCCGGTCCCGGCTTTATGGATGCGGACTGGGATCTGGCGGAAAGTGTGGCAAAGATCATGGGAACTCTTGTGGGACTTCTTTCTGTCACAACAAAAGAAGAGGCAGGAAAACTTGCCGGAAATGTAAGGACGATGATCGTAAAGGATCTGGAAGAAAAAATCACCGGTACTCTTTATGCCATCCGTACAAACCGCATCAAACTTGTTTCCGGCGCGGAAAAGATCCGTTTCCTTGCCCGCATTGCCGGAGAGCAGTATCTTTCCTTCAACCGTTACTGGAAAGATCTCATTGCGGAAAAAGATGCGGAACTCTTTACCGATCTGGGGGAAGTTGCTGTAAAAAGTCTGCCCCTTCCTGAAGGAGAACTGCCGCTGCACGGTATGGAGAAAGAAGCGGACAAACTTATTGTCAAACGCCTTGTTCCGGGTACTCTCATGTCCCTGGCAAGGGTTCCTGCAAAGGAAAGACGCTCTCCTTTTGTGATCCCGGATCTCCTTTACATGCTTTTTGACGGGGAAAAGACACTTCTGGAATGTATGCGTCTTTTCAGTTTTGAAATGGATAAGGAATTTGACGATGCATCCATTTCCAAATTTGTGGAATTTCTCCGGTATCTGGAAAAATATGGTTATGTAAGTCTTACATATAAAGATTAAGAAAGGAAAAATTATGCGTTACTGGATCGCCAATGGTTCCGTTCATACAGCAATGACCCCGGAAGCTGTCAAAACCGATATTCTTATTGAAAACGGGAAAATCGCAGCTTTCGGCAAAGCCGACGGCAAAGACCCCGTCATTGATGCCGCCGGAAAAGAGATCTATCCCGGACTTGTGGAAGCCCATTGCCATCTGGGACTTGCCGGATATGCTGTCAAATATGAAGGACACGATTACAACGAAAAAAATGATGTCACGACTCCGGAACTCAATGCTTATGACGGTTTCAATCCCTTTGATCAGAGTATTGTCAATGCCAGAAGAGGGGGCGTTACAACTGTGGGAACAGGTCCCGGCAGTGCCAACGTGATCGGCGGAGCATTTATGGCAGTAAAGACTTACGGAACAAGAGTGGATGATATGATCGTAAAGCCGAAAGTAGCCATCAAGTGTGCTTTCGGGGAAAATCCCAAGAATTTCTATCAGACAAAATCCGTTTCCTCCCGTATGACTACTGCTTTCAAATTGCGGGAAGCTCTTTTTAAGGCAAGAGATTATATGCGCAAGAAAGAAGCTGCGGGCGATGATGTCAGCAAACTGCCTGACTATAATATGCGGTGTGAAGCCCTTATTCCCGTATTGAAAGGGGAACTTCCTCTCAAGGCACACGCTCATCAGGCAAATGATATTTTTACTGCCATACGCATTGCAAAAGAGTTCAATGTGCGTCTTACGCTGGAACATTGTACCGAAGGACATCTGATTGCCGATGCTCTGAAAAAAGAGGGATATCCTCTTGCAGTAGGTCCCGCCCAGATGCACGCAACCAAACCGGAATTGAAAAATAAATCCTATGCTACTGCCGGTATTCTTGCCAAAGCGGGCTGTCAGGTTTCCATCATCACTGATTCGCCTGTGATCCCCCAGGAGTGTCTTGCTCTTGCCGCCGGACTTGCGGTAAAGGCTGGTATGGATGAATTTGCCGCATTGCAGGCCATTACCATCAATCCTGCAAAACATCTGGGCATTTCTGACAGGGTGGGAAGTCTTGAAGTGGGGAAAGATGCTGATATTCTTGTCTGTGACGGCAATATTCTCAATCCTCTCACCAAAGTGGAAAAAGTCTTTATCAACGGGGAAGAAACAGAATAAAACTTTTTCAGCAGGGGTGACCTGCCGGAGAAAATTATAAAAAATAAAAGATATTATGAGTACCGCAGAATGGGGCTCATAATATCTTTTTTTTGTCTGTTCAATGATTTTATTTATGTTTTTCCCCGTCAGGAATCTCTTCTTCAGGGATTCTCTGTACCTGAATATCATCTATATCTATTTTTCCTGTCACCCGCAATGCCAAAGCTCTGGAACTTCGTTTTACTGCCGGCGCATCAATGATCAGAGAATATCTGTTCCATTGTACCGCGGGAGAAGGTTTGATGGAGGAATTTTTTGCTTTTGAATATTTCCCGTCTGTCCGTACGGAAACAAAAAGTTCCCCTTTGCCTCTTGCGGAAAGAGTAATGGAATATCTTGCCGCTTTTTTATCCGGTTCATTCATATAAAGATCCACGAAGGAATTTGTTCCTTCAATGGAAATATAATTTTTCCCGCTTGCTGGAGAATCATGTTTAATGGCACATTTTCCCACATTGTTCTCGTTGAAACTCCAATATTTGGGAACCATGTTTCCGGCAAAGTGCCATTTGCGTTTGGGCGGCTTTTTATATTTGCGTTCTTTGTACGGCACAAGGTCTTCCATATTTCCATTGCGTAACACCGCCCCGGTCGACCCGAAGGCGACGCTTCTGTGTACATCCGAACCGTGGAATACTCCATTGCTGCTCCAGGAAGAAAGCTGGTTTTTCCCCTCTTTTTTCTGGGCGGAACGGGCAATATTGATCTTCCAGACACTTCCGTCGGTGATCTTTATACCAAGTTTGGAAATATCCACCTTTGCTTCCAGGAGCCAGCGGTCAGGGTGATCCACGCATTTATACCGGGGATCCAGTTTCAAAGAGAAATCCCTGGAGGAACCGCTTGTGGTAAGTGCCTGATATAATTTCCCGTTCTGACTGAAACCAAGCTGATAATATTTTCCGTTCCAGTTGGAAGGGGTAAGGAAGATCTCAAAATGGTTGCCGTCCAATGCCCGCAAGCCATCTGTTTGGGCAAGGAGGGCGGGATCTTTTTTTATTCCTTTTTCCTTCAAGCCTTCAATGGCAAAATAAAGTGTATCGGCATCATAAAGAATACGCACAAAAGTCTGGGGATCCGCCTTGATCTCTTTTGTTTCATCAAAAATATGGAAATCTGTACCGAAAGAGGCTTCTTTCCAATCCAGTTCATTTAATTTTCCGTCAATAAGGATCTCCCCCTGTTTTTTTCTTGCATTGTACTCTTTCTGTTTGCCTTTTTCAAATGCTTTATAGGATTCCACCCAGTCGGCATTGAAAAATTCCTTATCTCTGGCAATGCGTTTTGTGAGAACGGTATCGCCTTTTGCAAGGAGGGCGGCTTCTTCAAGGAGAGCATTGACTCTTGCTGCAAAACCGGGTCTTTCATAGCATTTGCCCAATACGGTTGTGGGGGTGCCGTATCCCATGTGGACACGGGAGTCATAGAGCGCGGAAATAAGTTCCTGCCGGTATTTTTTCATAACTTTCCATGTTTTACCGTACCAGAGGGAATTGATTTTTTCAGAAATGGCGTCAAAATCTGCATCAATATTCCAGGAATAGTAACCTGTAAGGAAATATCTCTGCCAGTGGGCTTCCCAGGAGTTCCGGAGGGAATAGAAATGGCTTCTGCCGTATCTGTGATTTTTATAGTTGTCCGTGGGGGCGGTGACTACCATACCGAAACCGTACATCTTCAATTTGTGATAGTATTGAAGGTCTTTCACCCAGGAACGTTCATGGAAAAGATAATGGACTTTTCCCGGCATTTCCGGGTGATATTCAAATGTTGTCCCCTGTATGCCTTTTTCAGCCCAGGAATCAAACATTGCCTTGAATTTGGAGGCGTTGGGAGGGCAGGAGGGATCATCCAGCGTATGCAGATAACAGCGTCCGTGGGGACAGATCATTACTGCTGCACGGTTATCCGGAATAAGTTTTGCCGGGGGAAAACGGAAATTCTGATAGGCAAAGGCTTCAATATGTACATTTTTGTGTTTCTCAAGAATACGGGGAACAAGGTAATTGACCAGATGCCACCATCTTGTTGCCCGGTTATTGGAACGCTCATCGGCAGGATCATCCAGTGCAAGGCAGTTTTTACATTCGCACCAGTTTGTGTGATCGTCATTGGACATTGTCCAGTTTACTTTTCTGTCGGCCGGGTATTGGGAAAGCCTTTCAAGGGTATGTTTCAGGATCAGTTCCTTTACCGCTTCATTGGAGGTACAGGGCTGACTTTCCATAGGTTTGCAATATTTGCCGTTACGGAAGCCGAAATATTCCGGATTCTTTTTGCGGATCTCTTCCCATACTTTCGGCACATACCCTTTGCTGGACCCCATGATGGGGACAAGTCCTCCGTCTCCGTCATTATAAATGGCATCCCTTTCTGCCATATAATCCGCCCGGGACCCTTTCAGAGTGCGTTTGGCGCAGAAAAGCTGTAATCCATTGCGCATAAGGTAGTCATAGGTTTCCGGAGTCCAGCCGGAACCGCCGTTGAGCCGGAATTTCCTCTGGGAAAAGGCAGGATTATAATTTTTGCACATTTCCGGGACTTCAAAGGAATTTTTCTTCGGGATAAACTCGCCGTATTCACCGGGGAAAAGCCAGTAAATATCTCCACAGTCGGTAAGAATACGGTATGCTCCATAGATGAGACCGCGTTTTTCCTTTGCTATGATCTCCACAAAATCTTTTCCGGAATGGATAATAAATCCGTCGTGGCGGATATTTTTTATTGCTTTGGATAAAGCTGCGTCGTCTATTTTGAGATTTTTATCGTCTGCAAGGCGGAACCTTATGACGGTATTTCCCGGAACGGGGGAATCCGTAATCTTTATTTCCGCACCGGTCTGTTTTTTTATAAAGTATGCCAGTTCCTTTGCTGCATGTTTTTTCACTTTGTCCGCATTTTGGGGCAGGAGGATGAAAGAAGTGCTTTTTCCGTTTTTCACCAGATCTGCCGCAGATGTCTGAAAAAATGTGAATAAAAATACGGAAAGAAAAAGTCCCTGTAAAAATAATGATCTCTGAAACATGATTTGTCCTTTTTTTATAATAGCGGATATATTCTTTTATAGAATTATAGCAGATAAAAAATTTTTTTCAAGGAAATTTCCGGAAAAAGAAAGAATAAAATCTTTTCCGGTCTTGAAAAGAAAATTTTTATGGCTATTTTATGCGTGGATGTATCATAACAGGAGTATTTATGTTCAGAAAAAATTTTATATTGATTTGCTTTTTTCTTTCTGTATTTTTTACCTTTTTTATTGATTGTATTGCAGAAGAACCTTCCTTCCGTCTTGCTACATTCAATATCCGCCGGCCGGGGGATAAAAGTCCCCATTCCTGGCGTGAACGCAAAAGCCGCTGTCTTGAGATCATCCGGCAGAATAAAATTGATATTTACGGCATACAGGAAGGGTATCATTATCAGGTGAAAGATCTTACAGATAATGGTGTGTTCCGGTACATCGGTCACGGCAGAAATGACTTCAAAGAGAAAGGGGAATTTACTGCCATACTGTATAAAAAAGACCGTTTTGAACTGCTTGACGGCGGAACTTTCGGACTTTCGGAAAAGCCTCATATTCCCGGATACCGTTCCTGGAAAACTGCCTATCCCCGCATTGCTTCATGGGGGCTTTTCAAGGATAAAAAAAGCGGCAGAAAATTTCTTTATTATAATACCCATCTGGATAATGTGAGAGAATTGGCGCGTATCAATGGGATCCGGTTGATTATAGCTCACGCAGGAAAAAATGCACCGGGAACTCCGGTAGTGTTAAGCGGGGATTTTAATGATGTGCCGGATTCTCCCACATGGAAAATGGCTTCTTCTTTCCTTAAAGACTCTTCCCGTATTTCCCGGAAAAGCCACAGCGGACCATTATATACTTTTCATGATTACGGCAAAGAAAAATCGCCGTTCCCTATAGATTTTATCTTTGTTTCCGATGCTTTCACAGTACTGGATCACAGAACCATTGATACAAAATTTCCGGAAGGATTTGCTTCCGATCATTTTCCGGCAGCCGTTACTCTGCATTTGAAATGATGAATAAAAGGAACCGGATAGATAAATACCTTGACATTCCCTCTTGCTGTGGTATATTAGTCAGATCATCCTAAAAAACAAAAATACAGGAGAATGTATGAACAGAAGAAAAAGAATTTTTGCAGGTGCCGTACTCTTTTGTGCTGCGATCATGTTTTTGCAGGGCTGTCAGTGTATTGCAGAAAAAAACGTTGAAAAAAAGAGTGAAAAAACCGTTGTAAAAAAGGAAGAAAAGAAACTTGCCAAAGCGGGGGATATTTTTCTTCCGGAAAAAATCTATGCTGTACCCGGGATAGAGTGTAATATCTACTTTAAAAACATCTTTTTTGCCATCAATCACGCCAATTATGTTTTTGATGTGGATTGTCCCAAAGGGAAACAGGAGGAAAAAAGGTGGACTTATATCCCCTGGAGAAATGAAGTGGATAAGAGTTATCCCCTTACGGTAAGGGTGTATGATGAAAAAGGTCTTGTTGCGGAAGCCTCCACAACCATTTATGTCACCTCCGCCGATGCCGGAAAAGGTAAAAATCTCTCCATTCTCGTTGTTGGGGACTCCCTTACCAATGCCACAGAATATCCCCGTCAGCTTCTTGCGTTGTGCAATAAGGAAAAAGCCCCCCTTCTGAAAATGGTGGGCAGTCATGCAGGAAGCGGGAAAAAGCCCGTTGCCAATGGTGTCGCCCACGAGGGATACGGCGGCTGGACATGGAGTACTTTCCGTTCCCAGTATGTGACCGATCCCAAACACCGCAATTTCAAGACTTACCGGGCAAAAAGCAAATTTATCTTTGAAAAAGACGGCAAAAGAGTTTTCAGTCTTGCCGATTATATGAAAAAATACAATAACGGCAAAATGCCCGATGTCATTACCTTCCAGCTGGGCGTGAATGATATTTTCGGTGCAACGGACAAAACTCTGGATGCCCGTATCAAAACCACTCTTGCCAATGCCGATACCCTTATTGCCCTTTTCCGCAAGGACGCTCCCGATGCCGTTATCGGAGTGGGATTTGTTACTGCCGGAGCCAATCAGGATGCCTTCGGCAATAACTACAAATGCAATCAGACCTCCTTCGGCTATTACAGAAACCATTTCCGTCTGAATCAGGCGATGGCAAAACACTTTGCAAGCCGGATCAACGATAAGTTTGTGATGATCCCCTCCAATGTGAATCTGGATACGGAAAATAACTTTCCCATTACAAAAACAAGGATCAATACCCAGAATCTCACAAGGATCATCCGGCAGAATAACGGCGTACATCCGGATAAAAACGGATACCGTCAGATGGGGGATTCCTACTTTGCCTGGCTGAAATACCTTCTTGCCAAAGGAGCTCTTGCCGACGCAAAGAAATAATTTTTCCTTTGTGCTTTTTTACAGACCTTCTCCGCAGAGTTCTCACCGGGGAAGGTCTTTTTTATTTTTCTGCAAGCAAGGAAGGATATATTCTGCAAGTTTGACAAGTCCATAAGAAGCAATGATTGCTGCAACCGGTGCAAAAAAGGGATAGCGGTAGCGTAAAAGCATGAGGAAGGGCACCGCAAAAAGCAGAACCGTCAACGGGGAAAGCAGCAGTAACAATACCATTATATTTTTCCTTGCAAAATATATTCCTGCAAGAAACAGAAGGAAAAAAGGAATGAGGTAAAGCCGGATAAGAACGGATGTCATCTTGCCTGTTGCAATGGTATTGGGGACAGCCCGGAAACAGTGCAGAACTCTTTTCCATACGATATAACACATTTTTTGCGGATTGTTTTTTATGTATTCCCACGCCCACTGCTTCCAGTATTTTTCCCCGTCCGGAAGTTGGTATATTCCTTTTGACGCAAGAAAAGAACGTTTTTCCCCATGGAAAGAATCCCATGTTTTATCTGTCATTTCTTTATATCGCGGGGTATCCACATAACGGTAACTCATATAGGAAACATCGCTGGATGCCTGGGCAAAGGAGTAGGGACCGTAGAAGGTCAGTGGCGTGGGGTTTCCTGCCGTCAGACCGTTACGGATCATCCAGGGGGAAAGAACGAGAAACGCTCCCACCGTATAAAAAACAAGAGCCTTGAACAACTTTTTTCTCACCGTTTTTCTGAAAAGCATCACAAGAGTTCCGGTAAAACCAAGAATGAGGAAAAGAGCGAATCCCTGGGGCCGTGTAAGGGTGGCAAGAGCCATCATCCCGCCGCATAAAGAAGCGTAGGATAAAGAGAGATCCTTCCGGATACATTTTGAAAGAAAGTAAAATGACCCGCAGAGAAAAATCAGAAACAGATTTTCAGAAGAATAACAGATCCCGTGATAAATGGAATAGGGGTAGAAGGTATAAAGAAATGCGGCAATAAAGGCGGTCTTTGTGTCATTAAAGATCTCTTTTGCCAGAATGTAAACCATAAGAATACATGCCATGCTTATAAGGAGAACGGCAATTTTTGCTGAAAGAAGTATATCAAAGGGCAGAAGATACAGAAATGCCCCCAATAGAGGCAGTACAGGCGGCCTGTGGAATGCCGGCATCGGTTCTCCTTTATATCCCGGCGGTGTTGCTTCATACCAGTGGATGATGGTTTTGGAAAAACCGTTGCCGTTGGCGAGCTGCTTTGAAATATCCAGATAATCCCCCCCGTCATTATGGAGAAAATGATCCTGTATATAATGCATGGCAGTAACACGCACAAGAAGTCCGGCAAGAAGCAGAAGGAGCATTGCAGTATAAAAAAGTTTTTTCCTGTTTTCCGGCAGGGAAAATTTATCGTACAGGGAAGAAAAAAGCGCAGAAAATGTATTTTTTATATTCATTTTTGTATATCCTGTTTTATGGTTCTGCCGGATTGCAGTACGGTTTTACCGGAATGATCCAGTGACAGACATGCGGAGAGACCCGCAGTAAATATGATAACTGAAAAAAACAGTATAAAACGGAACGGGGAAAGAAACGGGATTTTTTCCGTATGATGTTTCCAGAAAGGAAGTTTCCGGTATATTACAGAATTGAATATGGTTTCTTTCCTTCTGAAGTACAGGAACAGGGATTGGAGAATCGTATTTTTTTCTCTGGCGGTCTCAAGAAATTTTTGCAGATCCCGGGAAAGTTCTGCTGCACTCTGATACCGTAACGACCGTTTCCTTTCCATACATTTCATAACGATCCTGTCCATTTCCGGCGGGATGCTGCTATTGTGTACCCCCGGCGGCAGAAGTTCTGCGGTAGCATGCTGTTTTTTCAGATATTCCGCAGTTCCCGTTCCGAAAGGATATTTTGCGGTGAGAAGATGATACATGGTAGCTCCCAGAGAATAAATATCACTCCTCCCGTCACAGCTTTTTGCATCCAGCAGCTGTTCCGGGGAACAGAATTCCGGTGTGCCGAGAGGCGTATTGACCACTGTATCGGATTTCCGGGAACTGCTGTTGAGTCTGCAGTCATCAGAAATTCTGGCAAGGCCCAGATCCAGGATCTTTATTGTCCCTTCGGAATCAAACATGATATTTTCAGGTTTGATGTCCCGGTGAACGATTTTTTTTGTTTCCGCTTCCGAGAGACCTGCGCATACCTGAATGGCGATTTTCGCTGTTTTTTCCGGCGGGAGGGGGCCTTTCTCATTCAGAATATCCAGAGTACTGCCTCCGGCAATATATTCCATGACCAGAAAAAGACAATTGTTTTCATCCCGGTTGCAATCATAGATCCTTACGATATTGGGGTGATTGAGTCTTGCGGAGATCTTGGCTGAATGTAAAAAACGGCTGCCTGCACGCAGATCATGGATATATTCCTGTTTCAGCAGTTTCAGGGCAACCGGAAAACCCAGATCCGGATGGAGTGCCAGATAGACTTTTCCCATTCCGCCGCAGCCGATGAGATCAAGGATCCTGTATCTGCCCACATATTCAGGTATTTGCAGGTCTATTTCTGAAAATTCCTCCCTGATGCACATTTTGCTGAGAGGAAATTTTCTGCCGCAGACACACTCTATATTGCGCGGACCGCATATATGTTCGATTTCCCTTTCTATCTTACAGAAAGGACAGACGATTTTCATCCATCAACCTCCGGAAAATTATTCTCTATAGAAAATATATCTTTTTCTGTTTTTTTCAAGTATTAAAACCTTCCGGAATGATTTTTCTTTCAGCTATGAAACATATTTTCAGAAAAAATGACGTTTTTGGAATTTTTTTCCGCTGTAAAAGAGGAAAAAACATAAAAAAATACAAAAAAATTCAATTATTTCTTGCAAAAAAGAAAAAGCAGGGTAAATTATATATAGTCTTCGCTTAAAAACTTAGGGAAATATAAAAATGGAAAAAGCAAAAAAAACTGAAATCGTAAAAAATTTCGCC
>JAZKZE010000068.1:0-4764 GCA_045612485.1 Victivallales bacterium
TGTAGATATCTGTTGCAGTATATTTCGTTGACCGACAAAATAATCTGTTGCCTTGTAAATACAGAATCCTATCCAGTCTTCGGAACACAACCTGTGATAATATATCATGCAAAAAGGAATTTACAACTGGAAAAAATAAAATAATCAAAATTTACAAATGAAAGGATAGCCTAAAAGCTCAAATCAACGATGTCTGATAATCGTATTTTGCAACCATCGGCCATAACGATTGTTCCGTTTGTGTCAGGAAACAGTCCGCTGCCATTGCGACATGGACCATGAGGAAGAGGTTTTCTATCCCCAGGGCAAGCCGGTCATACTCTGTTCTTACACAGGCTGTACCCGGGAAATATCTCCGGCAGAGTTGCGGAATTGGCGTTTTGACAGTTCCGCATTTGTCAGGCATCTTGCGGAGCTGTTTCAATGCAAGGGAAGTCCGGTAGAGATTATCGGTGGCAAGCTGTGGTCACTGGGGATGACGGCTCATCGTATTGGCGGCATCCCACGGGATGTTTATTTTGCGTTGAATCTGTGTAAAGACAGTTATGCCATATATGACCGGTTGCCAAAGGATGGAACGCAGGCAATACTGATTTCCGGATCCTCCCAGATGCAGTATTCAGATCATTTTAAGGCAGACCATGTTTTCTGCATTGGTGACATCCTGTCATTTGCCGGAGACCGCCTGGAGCTGAATATTGATGCGATGAACGCACGGCTGGGTGTGCCGGTAGAGAAAAAGAAAAAGCCGAAGAATACCACCGGGAGCAGAGCCAATAATGTAAAAAAGATGCTTGCGGAAATAATCAAAGAAATAAGCGGAGCATATAGCCATTACTGCAATCAGAATTACCGGGATAACGGATCGCAGGAACTTTACCCACGGTTGACCTTTGAGCAGTTGGGAGAGCGTGTCGGAATCTCCAAAGGTACGGTTTCAAAAATATTCAGCGAAGAAGATGAGAACGGAAATCCGGCATACAAAGAGTTGCACATCATGTGGGAAGTTCTCGGTTCAAAAGAGCAGATACTCAAATACGGCATGAAGCATCTGCAAAATAAACAAAAAGGCAGATAACAACAGAGAGCGGCAGGAGAAATCTTGCCACAAACAAAAAATGATGTTTGCAGTTTGAACAATTTGAATTCGGCAAGGATATGCAACATACATTTCCTTGCCGAACGATCCTCAATTTTTGTTTTTCACCTTTTCACGGGCTTTTTGGAAAAGTGTGTATAACGGTGGAATGAATGCTACGCCAAGAATGGTTGCTGCGAACATTCCCCAGAACGTTGTTGTACCTATCACGCGGCGACTTTCCGCTCCCGCTCCGGAGGCAAACAGCAATGGCAGAACACCGAAAATAAAACTCCACGCCGTCATCAGTACCGCACGGTAACGGTAATTTGCTCCATTCAATGCGGCCCGAACAACGGACTTGCCGGAGGCACGCTCCTGCATTGAAAATTCCACCATCAGAATCGTACTCTTGGCGCACAAACCGATAAGCATGATCAAACCCAGCTGGGCATAAATATCCAACAACATATCGGTCAGCCACAAGGCTGTAACCCCGCCGAGCATAGCAAAAGCAACCGACAGAATGACCGGAAGCGGAACCGTCCAGGACTCATATTGCGCAACCAGAAAAAGATAACCGAAAATAACTGCCAGTGTCATCAGAAGAAGGATCCGACCGTCATTATTTCTTTCCTGATAACTCATATCAGTCCAACCGACTGTATAATGATTGGGAAAATCTTTTTTGACCATTGCTTCAATTTTATCCATAATGTGTGCTGACGAAGCACCGGGAATGGGAATTACCGTTATTGCGGCAGACATATTCTGGTCAAAACGCTCGATTTTACGGGCTCCCAGCATGATTTTCGGGGTGGTAAAAGCAGATAATGGAACCATATCACCGTTATTGTTCTGCACCATTGTTTCTTCCAAAGCACTTAAAGTGGAACGTTCATCGCCCTCCAACTGGATTTTCACCTTGAATGAGTAGCCTTTCAGATTGAAGTCATTGACATACAAACTGGCAAAGCTGCTCTGCATGAAGGTCATGATGCGGTCTGTCGGAATACCGAGAGCTTCGGCTTTTTCACGGTCGATATCAAGGAACACCTGCGGTGTGCGGGCGTTGAATCCGCTGAACGCAAAAGCGACCTCCGGCATCAGCTGCTTATTGTTGAGCATTCCCAGAAGTTTCCCCATTTGCTGTTCAAATTCCTGTGGAGATTCCCCTCCGGCAGTACGGAATGCAAAAGTTACACCTCCGGTAACACCCAATCCCATAATTGCCGGAGGCTGGAAAGCACGTACCTCTCCCTGGGGAATCGTTGCTCCCATTTCCATAATCTTGCCGCGGATGGTAGAAATGGATAAATCCGGCGTTGTGCGTTTGCTCCAATCATCCAGAGTTACAATGGCAAAGCCGAGGTTTTCACTGGCTCCGGACATGATGGAAAATCCGGATACTGCAATTACTTCCCGCACGCCTTTTATTTTCTGAACTTTTTCACTGAATTCCAACATGGCGTTGTTCGTGCGCGATAAAGCCGCACCCGGAGGAAGTTCCACTTCACACATCAATACCCCTTTATCTTCATCCGGCAGAAATCCGCCGTTGAGGTTTTGAGAAATAAAATAGGTTTCAGCCAAAGCTCCAAGCATAAAAACTGCTGTCAGCAGAATACGGCGGATCATTATCCGGCTGAAATACAAAAATCCTCTTTTTGTTGCATTCAGAGAAATATCGAACCAGCGGAACAGAATAAATTTTTTCTTTTTCATCTGATCGGTCGGGCGCAGGATCAATGCACACAATGCCGGACTCAAGGTCAACGCGTTAAATGCTGAAATACACAATGCAATACACATCGTTACAGCAAACTGCATGTAAATCGTGCCGACAATACCGCCGTAGAACGCGATCGGAGCATAGATCGCCGCAGATACCAATGTTGCAGCAATCACCGGTCCGGTGATCTGTGCCATACTTTTACGAGTCGCCTCTTTCGGGGAAAGTTTTTCTTCTTCAATAATACGCATGGTATTTTCCACCACCACGATCGCATTATCAACCAGAGAACCGATCACCAGAATAAGACCGAACATTGTCAACACATTGATGCTGTATCCCAATATCGACATAAAGAAAAATGTGCCCAGAAGCGATACCGGGATCGCCAGAGCCGGAACCAGTGTTGCCCGGAAATCCTGCAGGAAAATGTAGGTAATGCCAACAACCAGCAGTAATGTAATAATCAATGTCATTGCAATTTCTTTGACATTGACCATAATGTAATGGGTCGGGTCATAAGAAAGGTGGGCTGTTACACCTTTCGGGAAGCGGGTTTTCAAATCTTCCAGTGTTTTATTGGCTCTTTTGACCAAATCGACTGCATTTGCACCATCCTGACGGTAAATGGCAAGGGCAATACAACTTTCACCATTGAAGAACCCTTCATCGGTATAGCGTTCTGCACCAAGTTCCAACCGGGCAATATCGCCGAGCTTAATTTGTTCTCCGCGTTCACCGGTGGCAATAATGATAGATGCAAACTCTTCAACGGTTTTCAGCCGCCCGGTAAGGTCGAGTTTCAACTGCAGATAGTCGTTGGATTTTTCCGCACCGAGACTTCCGGCTGCCACCGGAATATTCTGACTGGCAAGTTTCCCCATAACCACTTCCGGAGCAAGTTTCAAAGCCGCCATTTTTATGGGATCAAGCCAGACACGCATACTGTAATTCCGTTCACCGAGAATTTCCACATATCCCATCCCCGGCAGACGGGCAAAGGTATCCTTAACATTCATACGGACATAGTTGGCAAGATCAAGATGATTCAACTCCTCGCCGGTGGTGCGGAATACATACACACCAATCATATCGGTGGATTGCTTTTTGGTGGTCACGCCGATCTGCTTTACAATATCCGGCAACTGTGCTTCTGCACGCTGGACAGCGTTCTGCACATTGACCTGGGCGATATCAGAATCAATTCCCGGTTTAAAGGTCAAAGTGAGCGTGTAGTTACCGTTATTGTCGCTTTCGCTTTTGAAGTAAAGCAAGTCTTCAATACCGTTGACCTGTTCTTCAATGACCCCGGCAACAGTTTCGGCAATAACCTGCGATGTCGCTCCAGGATACATTGCGGTAACTTTGACCGTCGGCGGAGCAATTTCCGGATATTCTGCAATCGGCAACTGCCAAAGACAGATAACACCGATCAAAGCGGTTACAATACTTATGACAAACGCAAATTTAGGTCGGTCAATAAAAAACGCAGCAAACATCGGTTATCTGTCTCCCCGGGTAAATACCTTTTCGGCATCAACAGGTACAACAGGTGCATTGGGGCGGATTTTGTGGGTACCGTCCACAACAACCGTTTCGCCGTTTCTCACTCCGTCAAGAATGATGAGTCTGCCGGCAACCGTTTCTCCGATTCTGACCTCTTTTCGTACCGGAATATTGTCTTGAGTATTCAGAACCCATACAAAGTATTTGCCGTTTTCCATAATCAATGCAGAGGGAAGCACGGTCGTCTGCCCAACGGGGGCGTTGGCAGCAAAGAGCTGAACAGTAACAAAACTTCCCGGCAGCAGTTCAAGATTTTTATTTGGAAATGTTGCCCACATCGTTACGGTATTGCTTTTCTGATTTATCTTGTTATCCACCAAAGTTACCTGTGCTGTTTCTGTCAACACCTTGCCATCAGCAAGAACTACCCGGACTTTGGCGTTTTTCT
>JAZKZE010000069.1:0-27714 GCA_045612485.1 Victivallales bacterium
TCACAATTCCTTGTGAGCGTCCGCAAGGCGATTGCCCTGCGGTTCATTCGCACATCCACTGCGCGCTGGTTGGCAACCGCCTCGCCTGGCAACCGAACATTTCTCTTTTTTCCATGATTTTATGGGACAGCTGTGAAAAAAGCTGTATTTTTCTGTTTTTCTTTTCTTTTTCTTCAAATATCTGTTGGAAAAATATTTTTTATATGCTATTTTCTTTCAGCCGGAATATAACAACGGAGGAAAAATATGAGTGAGATCCTTTTTACAAATGTGAAACTTTACGATGGAAGCGGTAATGCCCCCTTTGTGGCGGATGTGGCAGTAAAGGATGATAAAATCGTGGAAATCGCCCCATGCGGTAAACTCAACAGGACCGGGGCAACACTTGTTGATGGAAAAGGGAAAGCCCTGACTCCCGGATTCATTGATGTGCATACCCATTCGGAAGCCACTTATGCCAGAGTTCCCGGCGGGGATTCACGGATCTCTCAGGGGGCTACCACCGATATTTCCGGAAACTGCGGTTCCTCTTTTTATCTGACGGGAGCAAAAAGTGCTTCAGACGGGTATAAGGATTGCTACGGATCTTTTGCCGCCTTTGCTGATTTTCTCGACAAAAGCGATCATGCAGTAAATATGGTGCATCTTTGCGGTCATAACGGCTTGCGTATCCATGTGATGGGGTATGAAGACCGTCCCCCTACAAAAGAAGAGATGAATAAAATGAAAACTCTTCTTGCCGGGGCATTGGATAACGGGGCAGGGGGGATGTCCTCCGGATTGTGGTATCTTCCGGGGAAATTTGCCCGGACTGAGGAAGTATGTGAGCTTGCCTCCCTCCTGAAAGGAACAGGCAAACCCTATGCCACCCATATGAGAAGTGAAGGAGACCATCTTCTGGAAGGTATCGAAGAAGCGGTACAGATCGCAAAAGCCGGTGACAATAGTTTACAGATCAGTCATCTGAAAACCGGCGGCAGACGCAACTGGCACAAACTGGATCCCGCCTTTGCCCTCATTGAAAAATACCGGGCGGAAGGCATGGATATTCTTGCTGACCGTTATCCTTATGTATATTCCAGTACCGCATTGCGTATGATCGTGCCGGAGCCTTACAATAAAATCGATACCATTACCTTGTGTACCCGTCTGAAAGAATCGGAAGAGTACCGTAAGGAGTTATCCGGCGCATTGGAAGAAAGAGCCACAACCCCCTTTGACCGGGTGATCGTAGTAAATTCCCCCTTCAGCGATCACAGAAAATATTTCGGGAAAAATCTTGCAGAGATCGGTGGAATGATGAACTGCTCCCCGGCAGAAGCGGTTGTTGCCCTTCTTGCGGCAGGCAACTCTCCCAGTGCCGCTTACGGAACTATGAGTGAAGAAAATCTGGAAAAGATCCTTTCCAAACCTTATGTTGTCTGCGGCAGTGACAGTTCCACAAGAAAATACGGTGACGGCAGTACCCATCCCCGTGCATTCGGCACCTGTCCGGGATTTTTCCGTATTGCTGCAAAAAACTGTTCTTATGAATCCATTATCCACAGAATGACGGCTCTTCCCGCAAAGAAATTCAAGTTGGAAAAACGCGGCCTCGTTGCTCCCGGATATTTTGCCGACCTTGTGCTGGTGGATCTGGATAATTTTGATTGTATTGCCAATTACGGTGATCCCGCCCGTGTGGCAACGGGAGTGGATTCTGTTTATGTAAACGGAGTTCTTTCCTACTCTTCTGATCCGGAAACAAAAGTCCGTCATGCAGGCAGAATGTTGAGGATCAAATGAAAATCTGTAAATTCTTTCATTTCAGTATAAAATTTAACCTGAAAATGAAAGAAATTGTTTTTTTTTGAAATTGATTGTTTTTTATTGTTTTGCTGTTGCAAAACAGAAAAATTGTGATACATTACAGAGTGGTAATAAATACAGCATATCTGTATGGAACCGGATGTGCTGAAAAGCAGTAATAAATACAGGAGAAAAAAATGTCTTACATCGTTTCCCAGGGCGGTTTTTCAAGCGGTATCAAACTTGAAAAAGACCGGATGGATGTGTATGCAGGCGGCAGTGCCTATGATACACAGATTTTTAATGGCGGTTCAGTTGTACTCCATGAAGGGGGAACAGCTGATTATACCACAGTAAACAGCAGTGGTGCTCTTCACGTTTCCAGCGGAGCAGAAGCATACAATACCACCGTAAAACGGTATGGGTATCTGGGGATCGGTAATGGAGCCAATGCTTATAATACCACCATTGATTATGCCGGAGAACTGACCGTCTGGGGCGGCGGATATGTAGGCGGAAATACCATCAATGAATATGGTGCGATCCTTCTTTCCAGCGGAGCAGTTGCCGATTATACAGTGATCAATAATAAAGGCGGACTCCATGTTTACAGCGGAGCTGTTGCCAGTAATACAACGGTAAATCAGGGCGGTATCTTTGGTGTCGGTCTGGGAGCTACTGCTTATAATACCATCATCGGTTATGCCGGAGAGTTGACCGTCTGGGGCGGCGGAGCTGTCAATCATAATACCATTGATGAATATGGTGCGATCATTCTCAAAAGCGGAGCCGTTGCCAATGATACGGTGATCAATGATAAAGGCGGACTTCATGTTTACAGTGGAGCAGTTGCCAACAGTACCACCGTAAGGCAGGGTGGTTTCTTCGGCGTTGGTCTCGGGGCTGTTGCCAGCGATACTTATATTGCTTACGGGGGATCTCTCACTGTGTGGGGCGGCGGAACTGTACACAATACGGAGATCGACTACTATGGAGCCCTGATCCTTTCCTCCGGTGCCGTCGGAAACTCCACCACCGTTTCCAGCGGCGGCGGACTTCATATTTATTCCGGGGCTACAGCCTACTCCACAGAAGTAACCTTTGGTGCTGCTCTGGGGATCGGCGGCGGTGGCGCACTTTACGGCGCGGAATTGTCTGAAGATGCAACAATGACCTTCTATGACAGTTCCATACTCCGCGGCTGGACCAATGTTTCCGGTTCCATTATCACATCCGGTAAGGTGGATGCGGAAGGGGCATATCTGAATTTTGATGATTCCTCTACCAGTGGGGGCGGATATGTGGATAATCTGGATAATTTCACCGGAAACTACAATATTTACGTCTCCATTGATGTGCTGAATAATTACCATTACAATGTGGAATATGCATTTGCCGGAGGTGCGGAAAACTTTAACGGCAGTGTCAATCTTATGATCGACGGTGAGGATGTTGCTGATCTTACTCTCGGTAAATCTTTTAATTACAACGGGGTATATTATACGCTCCAGAAGAGTGGCGGAACTCTCGGTGTAGTACTTACCGCAACGGATATTTCCATCCCCACCCCCAATCCCACAGTTTCCGGAGTGAACACCATTACTGTAAACGGCCTTGGTGATGTGGCATTTGAAGATGCGTGTGAAAAACTTGAAGAGGAAAACTGGATGAATGGTGGAATGGGCTTTATTGATCCTGCCCGTCTGCCTGCCGGCGGATATTACGGCATGGTCAATGGGACTGATGGCGTGGATCAGGTCGTCTTTACCGGCGGTCAGAGCCGTTATATTGAAAGCCTTTACCTTCATGCCGGGGATGATACCGTAGTACTTCAGGATTCTGCCAATTTGGATGACGACGACTCTGAAGTAGAAGTTGCACTCGGACCCGTGAACGAGTTTGGTGTCTCGGGGATGGGAAGAGCTATGGATTTCGGGGAAGGCAACAATACCCTTTATATTGGTGAAGATTACGATCTTGATGCTTATGATGTTTCCTTCGGTTCCGGTAATGATGCGATCCAGTGTCTCGGAGAAATTGAGTGCAGTAACCTCTCCATGGGCAATGGAAACAATTCTCTCTATTTCCAGGACGCAGATTTCTCGGCAATGGCAGTAACTGCCGGAAACGGTAATGACTCCATCGTGCTTGCCGGAGATACATGGTTCACTGTGAATGGATATTCTGATACCGATACCGTTGGCAATCTTGTCCTGGGTGCAGGTGACGACAGGATCAGTATCAGTGCGGAATCCCGTATGTTTACTTGCGGAATTGATTTCGGAGCAGGAAATGACTCCCTTGAACTTAATGGCATATTACAGGTTGTACCTGTATATATGGACAGCAACATCAACGGGCTTGAAAATGTTTCCGGAACCGGAACACTGGCAATCGGCGAAACGGGGTATTATACTTCCGAATGGGATTCCGCTACCGAGTCTTATATAAATAAATGGGTAAGCACAGGACTCAGTGTGGATGATACCACATTAGCACTCTTTAAGAACGCCGGAATTGATATTGTCAATGTCGGTGAAAGTTACGGTACTTTCAGTGGGCGTGCAAAAGAACTTGCCAACAATACATTCCAGACTGCTGAAGTCATCAGTGAGGATGATGAAGGTTTTGCTGCATGGCTTTGCGGAGCAGACAAGGCTGCTTCCATGGAATATGGTATGTGTGATGATGTGGACTTCTACTCCTTTACCAAAGACGCTGACAAAAATTATATTAACTTTTATACGTACGGAGGAATAAACGGGCAGCTCCTTGACAGTGCCGGTAATGTGATCGCAGCTTTTAATGGTGATGAATATTATTATGACTTACTGGATATTTCCAGCCTTGCCAATGGCGGAAAATATGTGATCATGCTGACCATTGACAGTGATAAGTGTGGTTTTGCAAGTATAAGTTTTGAAGAGGAAAATATGTATGATTATTATCTTGCATAAATAATTCTTCCCGAACTTGATACTGCTGTTGCGGAAATGTTTGTTCTTCTTCCGCAACAGCAGTTTTTTTGTATATCTGTAAAAAAAAATGCAAATTTGTAAAAAAACATGCTTTTTATGTAACTCTTGCAGAAAAATATTTTTGCACAGATATAAAAGAAAGGATATTTTATAGTACAGCACAATAAAGGAGATGTATTATGGAAAAACTTTTTGACACAGACAAAAGAGTAAAATTAGGTATCTGGGGACTGGGACGGGGCGGAAATCTTGCCAATTATGCAAAAATCATGAATGTGGATCTTGTTGCCGGCTGTGACATCCATCCCCACATGCGGGAAAAATTTGCAAAGGATGTGCCGGGGGCATTTATCACCGCCGATGAGGATGAATTTCTGGCACAGGATTTTGATGCCGTCCTTATTGCCACCTATTTCAAAGATCATGCAAAACATACCATCAAAGCTCTCAATGCAGGAAAACATGTGATGTGTGAAGTTACCTCCTTCTATACTCCTGCGGAAGGGGTCGCCGTTGTGGAAGCGGTGGAAAAAAGCGGCAAGATCTATAATCTTCTGGAAAATTATCCTTTCACCAGACAGAATATGTATATCCGAAAACTGTATCAGGAAGGTTTTTTCGGGGAATTCATGTATGCGGAAGGCTCCTATCTGCATGAGTGCCGTTCTCTCTGTTATGCCTATAATGTTTCCGGAGGTCTCCCTGTGGAACCCGGATGGCACGTTCATTCCTGGCGCTCCAATATGAATGGACATTATTACAACACCCATTCCCTCGGACCTCTCATGCACATAACCTCCCTGCGTCCGGTTCAGGTTTCCGCCATTCCCTGTGATGTACATCTTCCCGGGTATCTGGGGAAAAATAAAGGCGGGATGCTTCCTTCCATGGTCAGAATGAGTAACGGCGGACTTCTCCGTAATCTTATGGGGGCAGGGACAAGCGACAGACACCGGGAATTGTGTCTGTGGGGGACGAGAGCGTGTGTGGAAAACAGCGATCTTGAAATGCAGATGCGGCTGGGGGCATGCGGTGCCGGTATGCGGCTCAAGATGAACCCCAAATGGGAATCCATGGCATCTGTGGCAGAAAAGACCGGACATTGCGGCGGGGATTTCTGGGAACTTTATTACTTCATCCGGGAGATCCTTACCGGAGAAAAATCCTACTGGGATATTTACAATGCTGCCGATGTGACCCTTGCCGGGATCATGGCTGTAAGAAGTCAGCAGCAGGGCGGGGTTCTTGTGGATATTCCTGACTTCCGCAAAAAGGCGGAACGGGATAAATACCGCAACGATCACGGTTCTTATGTGGAAGATTTTGATCCGCAGCATATTTTCCCGGAAGACCATGATCCTGCCATTACCGGCAATTTTACGAAAGTAATGACAAAACTTTATCCTCTCTATTCCGGAAAAGGGCTTCCCATGCTGCATATGGCATTTGACGGGATGAGAGTATATGAGGATATAGCGGATAATGACGGAAAGATCCTTGTTATTGCGAAAGTGGGGCAGCTGATCCGTGAACTTCCGGAGATCGCGGAAGCCTGTCATGAAGCACAGAAGATCGCGGATGCCTATCCGGACTCCCTGCCCGGGAAAATGCTGTTCGGCGTACTTTCCACGCTGGATCTGGAAAAGATCTATGATGTGGAAGGGACCCGCAATATGTTGCGTCACTGGCTGGAAAACAATATCAAACTGCACTGAAAAGCGGATCAAAGAATTTGAAAAATAAAAAACGCACTTCCGGGGGAGGGGACATTTTTCCGGAAGTGCGTTTAATTATTACCGGGAAAGCGATCAGCTTCCAATGATATATCTGGAATATTTCCCCAGGATCTTTTTCAGCATCATACTCAATGCCAGCATGATCAGGAGATACCCTGTTCCGGCAAGAGGAGCAAAGAAATGGATCGCTATACCATCCTCAAACTGTGCTTTTACAAGGAACGCATAATTTTTTGTAAAATACAGCCACAACTGCCCGAAATCCTGACAGAAAATCATGTGAAGAAAGAATATCGTAAAGGAATAAACGGCAAGTTTATCCAGTAGATAGATCTTTTTATCCCGTATTTTTTCCAGCAGGGGAAGAATTGCTATAATAAAGCAGTATTTCTGTATTGCCTGAAGTGTATTAGTTTCAGAAAGTAACAGGGGGAAAGTATCGTTTTTGATCAGATAAATCAAGGCTATCCCCATAAGAAGTGCCGGCAGAAACATCCAGTTGAAAGATTTTTGCAGCGTTTCTCTGTATCTGGAAAACACCATTCCGAAAAGATAGGAGAAAGTAAAATAGGTATAAAGACAGATACCATCCTGCCATGTATTCCACGATCCTCTTTTGGGAAAGACAATAAAAACAACAGCGGAAATAAGGAGATATTTGAAAAAATGCTCCGGTTTCATACGGCACAACAGGGGACTGACAAGGAAGAGGATCGCAACAAAAGGTATATACCAGTAACAGCTTACTGCACCACCGTACAACAGTGCGTGAAAGATGGAATCGGCTGATTTATCCCCGGCATAGAGGGAAGCATCCGAAGAGTGCATTACATACAACTGAAGAAAGATCACTGTAAGGGAAATGATCAGATACGGCAGAATAACATTCAGAATTTTCTTTTTATAATAGGAGAATGGGGATTCCGGTTTCTTATCAAAAAGGTATTGGCAGAGATAACCGGAAATAAAAAGAAAATAAATGGAATCTGAAACAAAAAATTTATAATGGGTCATAATATTCATTACTCCGTACATGTGTCCCACACATATACAGGAAATGGCAAATGCCCGGAAATAATGCATACTCCAGTCAAAATTTGCTTTGACCTTTTTTTCCGGTTCCGGTTGAAGAACGTGTGTTTTTTCCAATAAAAGGATAACAATACATTTGATTATACACAGAACAAGGATCACCGCCGTAAATTTCCCCAGATACTCTGTCTGCTGCAACAATGTTTTCAGAGTCAGACAGCAAACGGCAACACCGAGGAACAGAAATACTGCTTTACGCAGTTTGCCTCCGGATATAATGCAGAATGTCAATGCCGCTCCCAACAAAAAGCCGATAACAGCGATTACATATCCGCCGGCTGCAAAAAAGCTCTTTTTGGCAGTAACGGTCATACTGGAAAGGGGGATCTGGATCTGCGGATCATTGTTCAGAACTTTTCCTGTGATACAATTTTCCTGTACATCCGTAAATTCAATCCCACTGTAGCGGAATGTCTTTATATCCTTCAATGGTAATGTGTAAATCTTTTTGTCTGTTACCAATGTGAATTTTCTTATTTTTATGATGCTGTCTTCCAAATGGGTCGGATCAAAACGTATGCTGCTGATCTGGCGAACATATTCTTCCGGAAAAACAAAAGAATATTCATTATTTGAGTTTTTCCCCCATAACAGGGAAGATCTTTTAGAGGAAAACACCCCGTGAATACCGTAAAATACCTGTATCAGAGGGGGGTGATCCGCATCAAGTTCCAATTCACACCGCGGAGCCGGAGAAAAATACTGTACTGCTGCTACAGCAACAAGAAGTCCGCCGCAAAGGATCGCTCCGCAGCGGAAACTTTTCCACTGCCGGATTGAACAGAGAAAATAATAAAATCCTGTCCTGTTTTTATAACAGGATTTGAGAAACGCAAAAAGATAAAAACATAAAATGATACAGCCGGCGATTCCGGCATATTTTAATGCGGTAACCGTTCTCAGATCAAAAAAACTGCTTTTCACGGGAAGAAAATCGGCAACAGACAATATGATCCTGGGATCAGCTCCGGAAGAGGTCATCCATATTCCTTCCGGAGAATGTTGATCATTGACTTTGAGAAACTCTGTCTTTACAAATGCTCTCTTTTGCAGATCCGCCTGATAATATTTTTTCCCGTCATACCAGGTAACTGCTTTCAGCATCAGAAGATTGGCTGATACGGTAGTAGGGTCGAACCTGAAGTACTTTATTTTTGACGGATCTTTTGTCTTGACGGAAAAATACAGACTCTGTTTTCCTGTTTGCAAAGAAACTTTGCTGGAAAGTTTTTCAGCAAAAACACGGTTGGGTGAGTAAAATACCTGTGCTGTACTTGCTTTGTCTGAAAAAAGTTCAATTTGCATATATGGTTCATTTTTCTGCCCGGAAATGAAGGCAATAAAAAAGACGGCAAGCATGGAAAGAAACAGAATACAGCTTTTGTGCAAAAATGAATTTTTCATAATGACCTTTTCCCAGAAATCAGACAGGTGACTTCTGTTTTTATGTATTAATGTATGATTTCTGCGGTAAATATAGCATATTTTACAAATTTTTCAAATGAAGGCATCTTGTATTGTTCCGAAAATCAAAACAAAATCATCCATAAAAAAGGGAATACAGAAAAAAATCCGTATTCCCGCTTTTTTATCTTCCGGAAAAACTTTTACCGTTGTTCCGGAAAGAGAATATAAAATTTACTTTTTCATAAATTTCGAGCAGAAGGCACAGGAGGGATCATCACAGAGCAGGACTGTATAATCCTTTTCCACGATCTCTTTACCGATCCTGTAATATTCCTGACAATCCATAAGCAGAAGTTCCCCTGTTCCCAGTTGCTGTCTGTGGATCTGCAATCCGGCAGGAATGGCTTTCGTATAGAATTTCTTTTTCTCCGCCTCTGCGCCGCAATAGAAATCACGGTGTCCGGGAAGATGTTTATCATAGGCATAGACTGCGTATGTGCCGTCCTCTTTCTTTGCCTTTGCTACAGCATTGCCCAGGAACGGTACATTGCAGACATCTTCCAGAAGATGCAGGAAGGTGGTGGACGCAATGGTGGAACCGAAATGCAGTATCTTTGCACCATAGCCCATGGCAATACCCATGGGGGAGTTCATGGCGGCAGGATTGTCGTCAGGAGCCTGTTCCATAAGACATTTTTCTGCGAGAGGTCCGAATCCTGTCCAGGAGTGGGTGGCATGAGAACTTCGGAGAGCGTCTTTGCGTTTGGTTACCGTTGCAGGAATATTTCCTGTCCAGATCTGGGAGGGTTCTCCGGGATCATTGGGGCGGAACATCCATTCACGGCAGGGGCCTCCAAGATACATATAGGGACGGGTGAAGGCGGCAAAAAGAAGAGTTCCTTCTTTACCGACAGCTTCTTCCATGGCGGCAATGGCGGTTTCCGCACCGCCTTTGATATAACCGCAGTTGGAAGCGGAGGCATGGACAAGAAGAATGTCGCCTTTTTTCACGCCGAGAGCCTGAAGAGCTTTCACGATATCCTCTTTTACAAGTTCCGGGCGGGTAACGATCTTCAGGTAACCGGCATCCGCAAGGCGGTTCAGGGTATTGATATACTTTTTCACTTCCCCGTCGGAAACAGCCTGATTCCTTTCATATTCTGCTTTTCTTACGGCTTCGGCTACACTCATAGGCGTATGCAGATTGGCGATCACATTGGAGAAGTGACCGTAAATACCGCCTCCGGGGATGTTGAAAGGAACGGTGTCACCGGTTCTGGTGAGACTGTGGGGGAATCCTGTATGAGTGTACTGCATAACGACCCGGTTGGCTGCCTGTCTGATGGGAGTATCGCCGCCTTTGTCTTCCGCAGAAAGTCCGGCTTCAAGGGAAGTACAGAATTCATCAAAGTCTTTCATCTCTCCTGTAAAATCAGAAGAGGGGAGGGCGTTGCAGAATGCTTCAAGGTGCGTGCGTTCAATATCGCAGAGGAAACGGAAACGGTCAAGATCACTGCCGAAGGGATTTTCTCTCACATTACGGAGATGAGCTTTCACATGTTCTTTTGCAATGGCAATACAGGAAGCAAATTTGGCACTGTCGGGATTTGCCATGCCGTAAATCAGGGCGGTATTGAAAGCTGTTCCTTCTGCAAAGGTCTCTTTATCCAGGATCTCCATTCCCTGACGGGAGGTATGGTGATTGACACCGTGATCGCTTAACGGCCAGACTGCGGCAAGTCCCACCGAGGGGCAGTTGAAGGCAATATCATCAAAATAGGCAGAGGGGAACATTTTGCAGGAGAAAGAGGCTTTTTCCGTCTGCATGGCATTTACCAGATCTTCCATAAGGAAATTGGCAAAACAGGGGGAACCTTTGGGACAGGTGTTGCATTTGAGTTTGACATTTCTGATATTGGCAAGACCGTCATAATTGACGCCGCCAATGACCTTTTCCCGGAGATCTCCGCCCATGATCTTGTCAATAAAGGCGGCAAAACCGTATAATTCCATGGCAAAAACAACTCTTACAGAGTATTCAGGCGTACCTTTTGCCATGATCTGTTTTGCCGTTTCGATGGCGGCAACCACTCCGCAGGAGTCATCGTCGGCAAGTGGTTCATACAAATGACCGTATGCCCAGACCTCTTTTTTGCTTTTTCCGGGGATCAGGGCGGTAACGGCATGATGGACACCTTTGTAACGCACTCCGTCACACTCCACTTCCGCCATGACCGCAGAACGTTTGATTGCTTCCCGCAGGAAATCCCCGATGCGGGGAGTTGTACTGAAGCCCACAAAGGGACGGTGGGTGATGGTCACATGCCAATCGCTTTCACAGGCGGCATTGAGCCATGCAATAGAATCGGGATAATCTTCACCGCCTGTAACATTGTCGGAAAGGAATCCTATTGCCCCCAGATCCAGAAGTGTGGTAATGACGCTGCCGTAAGGACGGGTATTTTTATCCAGAAGAACGAGAGTGCCTTCCGCATCGAAACCGCTCAAAAGCTGGGTTTCCGTAATAATGCGTACTTTTTTCTTCCCACCCTCAAGGACAGAGCCTTTTACAAGGGAGAAGGGATGTTTTTCAAAATCCGCGGCAATCAATCTTCCTTCTTCATCATTGCCGAAGGGATTGTTTTTGACCTCAGATTTGATATTGAGTATGGTAAGTTTTCCTTTTGTTGCATCCCACGCTATGGGCATACGCTCATCCAGAAAGGCACTTTTTCCATCGGCGGGAAGTTCAAAGATCTGTACATTGGGCAGTCCTGCTTTTTCTGCGATCTCTTTGGCACAGAAAGCCGCTTCATGGTAGGCTTTGTAAGTCTGGGGAAACTCTTTTTTCCACAGATTTTCTGTTTCTTTCATCAGAAAATCCGCATCGGTTTTTTTAAGAAAATCTCTGTAAAGATTTATCATTTTTCCGTTCCTTATGTAATTAAAATGGTGTTTTAACAAGAAAGCCTGTACTGGTTATAACGGTACAGGCACTTAATTTACATCCTGTAAGGAAATTTACAAGGTGTTTTTCTTATTTTCCGATTGCTGTTATATAGACTTCATCGAAATCCATAAATCCATTGGCTTCTTTTGGATAAAGCCCTGCGGCAAATTTGGTAAGATCAAATTTTGGAAGCGGTATTTCCATGGCAATATCCTTCCACTCTTTGCTGTCTATATTCTCTTTGTAGAAATAGATACTTTTTTTGTGGATCCTTCTGCCGTTTTTAATATCGTAGCAGTACCACGCCAACTGGACAAGCCCGGTACCCCGTACCCGGAAACGGATCTTTACTTTTTCACTTTTTCCCAGATAATCATTGGCAACGATCCCGTTGATCCGCAAAAAGTGGGCTTTGGGATCTTCCGGACTTCCTTCCAGACTTGCCACCACCTTTTTGCCGGAGAAGTGCCAGAAAGCAGGTTTTTTCCCGTCTTTGATCTGACGGGTGGGGGTGATCTTCTGTTTTTTTCTGTCCACTTCATTGAAGGAACCGTTTTTCCAGTTTCTTGTATCCAGTTCCTCTCCGTGGATGGTCACAGAACGTTCTTTGCAGAAGTTCACAGGAAGGAACACTCCCACATTGTGGGGAGTACCGATACTCCAGGTGGAGGATTCCACAGGGACGCCGGAATGCATAACGATCCCGTTGATCTTTCTTGCCCGCAGGACATTAACTTTCCATGCCTGTCCGTCAAAACATTTTTCTCCAAGAGGTGCTGTGGGGATCCTTGCTTCAAGGATCCAGCGGTCTTTGAGTTTTTGGGTTTTGACTTCAATGCCGGATGTAAAGTTTCTGTCCGGTTTGCTGCCGGGAGTTACATAATGGTCAAAGACTTTTCCTGCGGAGGAAACAATGATCTGATAGTAGGAGTTCCCCAGATCCGGATGATTGAGGAAAAATTCCACAGTATTATCCTGCCAGACAGGTCCGTCAAGAGCTTCCCTTGTTTCTTCCGTAAGTTTGCCGATCATGGGTTCCATACATTCCACGCCGAAATAGATGTTTTCTTCTTCATGGAATACTCTTACAAAAGTCTGATTTTTGGCGAACCCGGTATTGTTGGTAAGTTTGAAACCGGAAACCGTATCGGCTTTTTTCCAGTCAGGTTCATCGAGAATACCATCGATTTTGACAGGAGCACTCCTGCGGTAGGAACGGATCTCCCGGTGATTGGCAAGATAATCTTTGCGGAATTTTTCCCAGGTCATTGCAAAGATCTTCCGTTCTCTCTGAACGTGCTGAAGTGCGCGTTTGTCCGGATCTTTGGCTGCTGCTTTTTCGGCGGCGGCAAGGTAGGAAAGAAGTTTTTCATGTACGCCGGGACGGTCAAGGCACCTGCCAAGCGGGGAACTGTGGCCGTGTCCATAGCAGCCGGGAGTTTCCAGAAACGCCTTGCTCAGAAGTTTGCGGAAGTCACGCATACCTGCTTCCCAGGCAGCTTTTCCGTAATAAAGGGTATTGATTTCTTCCGTAAGTTTATCTGTATCGGTTTTGATGTTCCAGGACTGTTCCGCAAAGGTGTACATGGTCTGCCACATACCGTACCAGCACAGTTTTGTCATGGGGTATTTATCATACTTTTTGGAATATTTCCCGTCCGGGGGAGGCATCTGGGGACGGATCCCGCGGATACCAAGTTTGTAATAAAGACGCATGAAGTCGGGATAGATGTACTCAATGGGCATAAATGTATTGCCGAAAACATTGATCTGCCCATAGGTCACAAGGGGGATCTTTATTTTTTCAGAAAGTTTCTGCCAGTCTTTGTGCATTCTGTAATAATTTCTGTTGGTCAGGCAGTTCGGATCATCCAGTCTGTGCCGGTAGCAGATACGGTTGAAGGAAAGCTCCATTGTTGCAAAGCGTTTATCCGGCAGGATCTGTGTGGGAGCTTCCTGGAAGTTTTGATAGGCAATGGTATTGAGTTTTGCGGAAGGAGCCCGTTTTTTCACATAATCAATAAGCTGATTCATGAATGTCCAGTAACGGTTGGTCATCATATTGGAGCCCAGATCCAGTTTTTTGCAGTTTTCACACTGACACCAGCCGGTACCGTCGTTATTCACAAGGCGGTAACAGCCGCCGGGAGTCTGGCTGCAGGTCTGCTGAATATTTTTCAGAAGGTTTTCCGCCATGATGCGGATGACATCAGGATTACTGGTGCAGGGCTGATATTTCTGCCCTTCGAGGAAGGTGCGTTTGCCGTTGATGAGAGGGAAGTATTCCGGATGCTCTTTATACATTTTGTGGAAATCTTTTGTCACATCCTTATTTTTTCTTCCGTCGATATAGTAACCTGCAAGAAGAAGAGTAAAACAGTGACCGCCATCCTGAATGACAGCGGCACGTTTTTTCAACTCTGCTTTCAGTTCCGGACGCAGGACGGTCTGGGGAATATCAAAAATACGCAGTCTGTTCCGCAGCATCCAGTCAAAGGACGCCCATTTGGGGCTTGCCACACTTGCCGCTCCCCAGTTGATATTCCGGAAGAAAAAGTCAGGATTGCTGATCCATTCCCCTTCCGGAACAGCAATATTTTTCTGTACGGTAAAATATTCCCCGTCATCTCCCGGAACGAGCCAGCGTATCCCCGTATATTTTTTCAGAAGTTCATATACCCCGTAAAGAAAGCCCACCTCCTGTTTTCCATAAAAGGTAAGATCTTTTTCTGTGGTCTTTACCATGAAGCCTTCATCTTTGAGCCTCTTGTCATCGGTCAGGGCAAAACGGATACTTTTTGTCCCGTTTACTGCTTTTTCAGCAATAACGGTTTTTTCTCCCTGTGAGATCTTTGCAAGAAATTTCGCCAATTCTTCCGCCGCGTGTTTTTCCACAGCGGAGGCATCCTTTTTAACAACGATGGTACAAAGGCTTTTTCCATTCTTCATCATTGAGAAGTCCGCAAAAAGTGTACCTGAAAGCATTGTGGCAACCGCAATGGATGCCAGGATCTTTCCATAAAAACTTTTTTTCATTTTTTTACTCCTTTTCAGGTTGTTTGTTGTTCGTTTTTATGTCCTTCTGCTGTTAGTATAATATGAGAGAAGAAAAAATGCAAATAAAATCATCTGTAAAAAATGTAAAAAATATTGTAAAATATGTAAGAATAACAGAGGTGTTTTTATTTCTAAGAAAACAGTGAAGTCAGAATATACATTTTACAAGTCAGAATATACATGAAAAAAGTCCTGTTTTCTTCTTGAAAAATCTGTGAATCGTTATATTGTAATACCGGAAAAAATACATAACCAATATATCAAAGGAGTACAGTATGGAAAAAACTCAATTTACATTCCGGGCGATCCAGATGGACCTTGCCCGTCAGCCGGAAACCGTTGAATTCATCAAAAAAGAGATCGATTTTTACAAGGATTGCGGATACAATTTCCTCGTATTGTATCTGGAAGGCAGAATCAGAACCGAATATTTCCATCCTTTCCCCGATCATCTTTCCTACTCAAAGGAAGAGATGGCTGAAATAGTTGCCTACGCTGCAAAACAGGGATTGGAGACCATTCCTGTAGTCTCTCTTCTCGGTCATGCCGAACACTTCCTTATGGGGGAAGATGAAACGATCAGCGAACTGAAAAACGGTGCCTGCGGCAGATTCAATCCCCGTAAACACGTTTTCTGTCCTTCCATGAAAGAAACACATGAATTTATTGAAAGATATGTTACCGATATTGCAGAAATTTTCCCCTCAAAATATTTCCATGCAGGATTCGATGAAGCATGGGATATCGGGTATTGCGATATCTGTAAAAAACGTCTGGAAAAAGAAGGTCAGAGCGGCATCTTCTCCAAACACGTGAACGATATGCACGCCCTCCTTACCGGAAAACTGGGCAAAACTATGATGATGTGGGATGACCTTTTTGATATCTATCCTGCCGCACTTAAAGAAACTCCCCGGGATGTGATCCTCTGTGCATGGCACTACTGCGATCTGGAACAGCTCCCCTACGGTCACGCAGGCGGGCCCAGAAGAGATCAGTTCAAACTCTATGAGGAAATGGGCTTCAAATACATATTTGCCCCTGCCTCTTTCAGTATGCGCAACATCCGCACCCTTACCGACTATGCCGCAAAAGGCAATGCCATGGGCGGACTTCTTACTGTATGGGAATGTCCCTGTGCATTGGATCTGCCCTCCATCCTGTATGCCGGAAGACTGTGGAGTCCGGATCATAAGGAATTGAGCAAGAAAGAAGCTATTGCAGCTCTTACTCCTTTGAAAAGTGAAGAGGAACTGGATCTGGCAGTATATTACTTGCGTAAACGTCTCCCCATGCTGCCTGCTAATATGAATGGATATCTGGGAAGTGAACTCAACGACGTGGAATATTCCCGCCGCCTTGTATGTGAAGCAGCTTTTGCCATGTTCAGCAAGTATAAAGACTGTGGAAATGATACTATGGAAGAATTGTTTATTTCCGTTGCCGCAGAAAAGATCTTCTTTGATCTGCGTACCATTCTTCCCCGTCTCTGCAATATCCATACTCCGCAGGATATTTCGGACGATCTGGCAAAAGTCAAAGCTCTTGCAGCCGAAATCAATGCAAGACGCAAAGCTATCGAATTGAAAGACCGTCCCGACCGTCCCAGCAATAAAAATGACCGTGTCTTTGATTATATTGAGGAAATGCTTGCCGCAATTCCTGAAAAAGGACCTCTTGGCAATGCTGTCTTACGGGTGCGTTATCCCTTCGGCGGAAGCGGACTTCATTTCTATGTGCAGTACGAAGGGGAAGAATCCTGGCAGTGGCATGAGATCAAAAATGTTTCCAATATGGGATGTAATTTCAATCAGGATGAAAACCTTATGCTTACGCCTTTCCATGCGGAAAAAAATCCTGTGGCAATGCGTATCGAATTGAAGAATTACTATGTGGGCTGTCCCATTATGTATGCCGAGATCGAAACTGCTGCCGGAAGATTCGTTCCCGCCGGCATCACCAATATCGAGGGCCGTATCGAACAGCCGGAAGCATTGCTCAATGACGGCAGAAACGCTGCCTTCTTCGGAGACGGGGAAGTTCAGGCATTCCGCAAGTTCAATGACACCAATGCCTGCAAAATGGTATCCTGCATGGATCTTATGTTGAAAAAAGCATAAAATGGTGAATATATGACAACTTTGAAGATCATGAGTTACAATATCCATTCCGGTATCGGACTGGATGATAGCGTGGATTATACCCGCATGGCAGAATGTATCGGAAAATACGCTCCGGATGTTGTGGGTTTTCAGGAAGTAGCCCAGAATCATCCCCGTGCCAGAGGTATTTTTCCCATGGAATTCATGGGGAAAATACTGGGGATGAAAGGGGAATTCGGCAAGACGATCCATGTATCAAGACCCGGTACGGATTATGATTACGGGATCGGTTTTCTTTCCCGGTTCGATTATGAATATATCACAAAACTGCCTTTGCCCAATATTGAGAAACTTGAACCCAGAGTTGCCCAGTTTGCAAAGATCAAAGCTCCGGTGGATTTTATTTTTGTCAATACCCATTTCGGTATCAAAAGTGAATACAATGATCCCGGAGAGGTACACCGGATGCGCTTTGATCAGCTTGCGGCGATCAATGCGGAACTGGATAAAATCCTTGCGGGGAAAGATATTCCCTGTGTGATCACCGGGGACTTTAATGCCAGACCCGGTTCGGAATGTATCGATCTTCTGGAAAAAACATGGAATGTTACAGATCTGAAACTCTTTACCTTCCCTGCCGATAAGCCGGACAGAAAGATCGACTATATCGCCACAAGGGGAAATGTCAGAATGCGTTCCTATGCTGTACTGGATGAAAAAGTGGTTTCCGACCACGCTCCCATTATTGCTGAACTGGATTTTGAATAAGGAAGAAGAAAATGGAAAAAGCCTTTTTTCTTGACCGTGACGGAGTTATCATCGAAGATGCCAATTATCTTTCCAAACCGGAACAGCTGCGCCTTGTCCCCGGAGCCGCGGAGGGGATCGCCCTCATCCGGGAACATGGGTATAAAGTGATCGTGGTTTCCAATCAGTCCGGCATTGCCCGTGGGTATTTTACATTTGATGATCTTGCAAAAGTGGAAAAAGCCCTTATTGCCATGCTGGAGGAAAAAGGGGCAAAAGTGGATGCCTGGTACTATTGTCCCCACCATGAAAAAGGAAGCGTTTCAGAATATGCTGTTAAATGCACCTGCCGCAAACCTCTGCCGGGACTCGTCCTGCAAGGGATGCAGGATCTTTGTATCGATCCGGAAAAATCGGCAATGATCGGAGACAAACTTTCCGATGTGCAATGTGCGGTAAATGCCGGACTGAAACACTATGCGAAAGTTTCCACAGGACACGGTTCGGAGGAGCAGGAACAAGGTGCTGTTCCCGGTATGGTCGAAGAAACAAGTATTCTTCCTGCCATCGAAAAACTTTTAACGGAGATGCAGTAATATGGATCGTTTGAAAAAGATCGGGAAAGTAAAAACATTTTCTTCAAAGGAAATCCGTTCTTCCCGTATCGGTATCGGTTTTGAAAAACTTGACCGGGATGCTTTTGATCCGGAAAAAGCCTATGATAAAGTAGCGGCAACCGGCGCAAAGTTTGTGCGTATCCAGTCCGGCTGGGCTAAAACGGAAAAGGAAAAAGGTGTTTACGATTTTGTCTGGCTTGATTCCATTGTGGATAATCTTGTCCGGCGGGGAATGATCCCCTGGATGTGTCTCTGTTACGGTAACGGTGTATATGATGAATATGCCCGGGGTTTTTTCGGTGCGGTGGGATGCGATCCCCGTACGGAAGAAGCCAAAGAAGGCTGGGTAAATTATGTGAAAGCAACCGTTTCCCGCTACAAAGGAAAAGTAAATTCCTATGAAGTCTGGAACGAGCCTGACGGCGTCTGGTGCTGGAAACACGGGGTAAGCGGTAAAGAATACGGGGAATTTGTGATCCTTACCGCCAAAGCCGTCAGAGAAGCCGATCCGGAAGCAAAAGTCATTTTCGGCAGTCAGTGTATGTTTTCCCTGGAATGGCTTGCCGGGGTACTTTCCACCGGAGCAGCGGATTACTGCGACGCCTATACCTATCACAACTATTTCCCGGATGAAGTCAAACTGCCTCCTTCCGTACAGGCGGCAAAAGCTCTGATCCATGAATATAATCCTGCTGTAAAGATCATTCAGGGGGAAACCGGTTGTCCTTCCAGAAGTGACGGATCCGGGGCAATGTACTGCGGCGCATGGACTGAAGCAAGGCAGGCTAAATTCATGGCAAGACATACGGTGACAGATTTTATCAGCGATGTGGAGTTCTGTTCCTATTTCTCCTGTATGGATATGATCGAAGCACTCAACGGCAGAACGGATGATGCCGCTTCCTATAAAGATTTCGGTTATTTCGGGATCCTTTCCGCAACATTTGATAAAAATGGTAAAGCAACAGGAGTTTATACTCCCAAGCCTTCTTATTATACATTCCAGACTCTTGCATCTGTATTCAAAGAAGAGTTTACCGTAACGGAAGTACCGGTAATGATCTCTGCTTTTTCCCGTCCTTCACCAAGACTTCTCAGTCGCAGGGAAATGGAAGCCGGCAGTTTCATGCGTGCGGGCTTTTCCCGTCCCAACGGTTCAAAAGCCTTTGCCTACTGGTATCCAACAGACCTTCTGACAACATCTTTTGAATCCACCATCACCATTGAGAGTGCAGTAAAAGGCACCCCCCGCCTGATCGACCTTCTGGATGGAATTGTGTATGAGATCCCTGAAAAAATGATGGAAAAAAGTTCCCCCACGAAGGAGGTGGACATCAATGGAAAAACAAGTGATGTCCCGGCGGAAAAGACATATAATGAAAAGACATCTTTCCGCAGGTTTGTGAATTTCCCTGTAAGAGATTATCCGCTTCTTCTTACATTCGGCGATTTTGCGGAAATCGAAGAATGTTGATTCAGTCTGCCGGATACTGAAAAACTTTCCGTACTTTTCCGTCTTCCCCGGCAATGATCCAGAATGCCTTTTGATCTCCCCGTCCCTTCAGATATTTTCTGATGGCGGGGAGATCCATTTTATCCCACGGAGTATAAAGAAAAAGCTCCAATCCTTTTCTTACACTTCTTCTGTCCTCTGAACTGGGGATGGGATTGGTGATACACGGTTTCCACAAAAGGAACGGGAGCCAGTGGGTTTGGCGGATCCGGGAAGGATCAACGACCACATAGGCATTTTCCGGCAGTTTTTCTGCAACAGACTTTGCAAGAATCTGTACCGGCATGGAGGAATTTTCCAATGTACTGCGTGTATAAAAATTCATACATCCGTAACAAACGGCAAGCAGGGTGAATATGATTGCCGGATATTTTATCTTACGGATGGATTTATGCCGTAATATCCTGTAAAGCAGAAAACCTGTCAGGATGGAAAAGGGCAGCATTGCCATGGTAAAAACTCTTGACGGAACAAAAAGCGAAAAACTTTTTCCATAAAAGGGGAGGGCAATACAGTAACGGAACACAACATCCAGAAAAAGAAATCCTCCGAATGATGCCAATGCCCATACAAGAAGAAACTGTTTTTCCGCTTTGAAAGAGATTTTTTTGCGGAAAAGGAAGATCAAAAGAAGCGTGAAAATTCCGGCAGCGAGGGGAATACTGCCGTTTTCCAGTATTTTCAGAAAAGTAAAGGGCGGTTCATCATCAAAACGGAATACTTCCGAGTGTTGCGTGCTTCCCGCTGACCTGATCTGGAAAATGATTCCCGGAAGATAAAGAATACAGGCAAGGAATCCTGGCAGGACAAGAGTTTTCCATATCCGCCATAAATCATCTTTCCGGGCGAATATACAAAGAAGAGTATATACAAAAAGTATAAAGGCAACAATAACAACACTCATGTGGTGACACAATCCGAAGGAACCCCACAGAACTGCACAGTAAAAATAATCTTTCTTTTCCATATTTTGACAGGATAAGGCAAAATAAGCAAGAGCGGAAAAGAAGAAAAAGCCCACCGCAGTGGGATAACCACCCCAGCTCCAGAAACTGGAATATGTCCCCAGATTGCCGAGAAAAATATAGGTGAGAAAGGCAAAAAATCCGCATGAAAAACTGTTGAACACCTTTTGCGATATTCCCCAGATCAGTAAAGCCGACGGCAGAACAAGGGCGAACATCAATAATTTCTGTGCTTCCGGAACAGCAGAAAGTCCTTCCGGCAGAAATTTACACAATGAACCATATTTTGCAGTAAGGGCAATAAGAACATGGGAGCCTTGAGGATAGTTCATGGAAATATTTTCAAAGGGCAGCCATGAAGAACTTAAAACTCCTTCTTTCAATATTTTTCCGGCAAGAAGTGCATGGAAGGCGGGATCCCAGCCGCAGGGAAGATCTTTTCCGCAGGCTAGATACCATAGAAAAAGAAATGCCGTTGCAAGGATAAGAAAATATATCGTACTGTCCGGCAAATCAAGTTTATTGTTCCGGGCGGCAGTTTCAATGGCGTTTTTCCATCCTTCTGCCTTCTTTTGCCAGAAACATTTTCTCCCCCATGTATGGATAATGGCAAAAACAAGGAGAACGACCGGCAGAAAAACTGTCAGGTTCCACAAATGGGATAACGCAAGAAAATATCCTCCGCCGAGAAGAAAGGCTAAAGAAAAAGCCATGCCGAAACCCAGTTCCCCGGGAAGGTCTCTGCCGCCTTTCCGGATAAACGGAACAGCTCCAATAAGCATGAGAATCGTTAAAAGCATAAGTTCTCCTTAAAAATAAACAATGGGACATTCCGGGAGGGAATTGAGAAACAGCCTCCCGTAATATTTTGTAACGATACGGGGATCAAGAACCACAATGATCCCGGTGTCGCTTTTACTGCGGATCAATCTTCCCGCCCCCTGCCGGAACATGAGAACTGCGTTGGGGATGGAATAATCTTCAAAGGGGCGTCCCCCCTGTTTCTGGATGAGTTCGCACCTTGCTTCCGTAAGAGGATGGGAAGGAACAGCAAAGGGGAGTTTCGTAATAATGACATTACTCAATGCTTCTCCCGGCACATCCACTCCCGTCCAGAAACTTGACGCACCGAAAATAACGCCGTTACCGCATTTTTTAAATTCCTCGATCATTCCTGTCCTGCCCAGAGCATCCCCGTGCCGGAAGAATTTCCAGGGGGAATGACGGAAATATTCATCCAGAAATTCTGCACATTTACGCAGCATGGAATAGTTGGTGAATAATACAAATGCCCTGCCTGCGGTAAATTCAATAAATTCCTTTATGGCAGAGGAGGCAGACTCATTGTATTTGGGGTCTGTTGGCTGGGGCATACTTTTGCCCAGATAGAGTTTTACCTGTTTTTTATAATCAAAAGGGGAATCCAGAAGAAGAGTATCCCCGTTGGCAAAACCTGTTCTTTTGCAGAAATAATCCAGAGAACCGTTGACGGCAAGTGTGGCACTTGTAACAATTGCGGGAATGGGACGGGAGAAGAGCAGTTTATGCAAAAGTTCCGCTACTTTCAGCGGAGCAGAATATAATTCAATAACGATATTTCCGGAAAAGGGACTTTTTTTCTCTTCGATCCAATAGACGGTATCAGATTGTCCCATGGCAATGAAATCCCGGATGCTTTCCCGGAAAGATATGGAGCGTTCCACCTGGGCAAGGATCTCGCCTGCGAAATCTTTCTGTCCCTCTTCCTCCTGATCTTCCGCATAGTCTTTCAGTCTGCGTTCCAGATCTTCAAGAGCTTCGGAAAGGTGATCTTCAAATCTGCCGGGATGACGCAGACGCAGACATTTATCCGGGATATTTTCAAGGATCACGGCAAACTGGTCAAAAAATACAGTGGAAAGATCATGCAGGCGGTCAACGGTCGTCCGCAGAATGAGGGAATTTTCCCCGGGTCGCACAAGCAGTCCTCTGCCGTTTTTCGGATTGTACAACCTGTTGAGAAAGCCTTTGATCTGATTGGAGGCTACATACATTCCCAGATGCTTTGCCGCATTGTCCTCCAGGGATTGTCCTTCATCAAAAACAATGGCGGAGTGATTGGGCAGCGGGGTGCTTTCCAGTTCTTCAACAGCACGGATCTTGAGATCCACAAAGAAAAGCGCATGATTGGTTACCAGAACATCTGCCTTGTCCCATTCCTTCCTTGCATTCCAGTAAAAGCAGGAACGGAAAAAACGGCAGGCAGGTCCGTTGCAGGAGGCACCTTCACTGCATACGAAACTCCACACATTGCGTTCCACTGAAAAGGGGAGATCTCCGTAAAAACCGCTGGATGTGGTATCCGACCACATCACAAGTTTATCTATATCATCTTCAAATATGGCTGTAGGGAGAAACTCGTCTTTTCTGTCACCGGATGCAAGGGAAAGCCGTTTGCGGCACAGATAGTTGCCTCTGCCTACAGCAATGGCATAAGTAAAATTCAATCCGGTAAGTTCTTTAAGAAGCGGCAGATCCTTGCGGATCAACTGTTCCTGCAAAGTGATGGTCTCTGTCGTGACGATCACCGGACGGTGTACTGCCATAGCGTGATAAATGGCAGGAACAAGATAGGCAAAACTTTTTCCTACTCCCGTGGGAGCTTCCACACAGAGATTCTTTCCGTCTTCAAAACTTGCCGCCACAGCCAGAGCCATACCGATCTGCTGTTTACGGTGTTCATAGGGGCGGCCGCCGTGTTCGGAGGCCTTTTTCAGCGGGGAATCATGGGAGAAAAATTCCATGGTGGCAGAAAGGGCATTGGAAGTATTTACAGTGTAATTTACTTCCAGAGCCTCCATTTCCTGTAATTTTTCCCAGGCTTTATCCGCCGGATGGATTTCCTCAATATTGAATGTATCTGTTGTTTCGATCATTGCGTGTCCTGCTGTTATCCTTACATCTATAATATAGCAGTAAAGAGGATTTCTTTCAAGGGGAGGGGACTTTTTTCAGAAAAGAACAGTGGAAAGAGGAAAAAATCAGATGAAAAAGTAAAAAAATATCATATTTGCCTTGAAAATCTTTTTGAGCGGTGATATATTATGGCATCGAAACAATTAAAACCGTTCATTTATAAACAAACCTAATGAAAGGATGAACACAATGGCAATCAAAGTTGGTATCAACGGATTCGGAAGAATCGGCCGCATGGTTTTCCGCGCAGCTGTGGAAAACTTCTCCAATGACATTCAGATCGTCGGGATCAACGACCTTCTCGACCCTGACTATCTTGCTTACATGCTCAAGTACGACTCTGTTCATGGTATCTTCAAACATGACATCAGCGTTGAAGGCAACTACCTCATCGTCGATGGCAACAAGATCCGTCTCACCGCTGAAATGGATCCTGCCAACCTGAAATGGAACGAAGTCGGCGCAGAAATCGTTGTGGAATCCACCGGTCTCTTCCTGGAAGATGCCAAGGCCCGCAAACACATCGAAGCCGGAGCCAAGAAAGTTATCATGTCTGCTCCCTCCAAGGACAGCACCCCCATGTTCGTGTACGGCGTAAACGACAAAACCTATGCCGGCCAGGACATCATCTCCAATGCTTCCTGCACCACAAACTGCCTTGCTCCCATCTCCAAGGTCCTTAATGACAAATTCGGCATCAAACGCGGTCTTATGACCACCATCCATGCCGCTACTGCTACCCAGAAGACCGTTGACGGTCCCTCCAAGAAAGACTGGAGAGGCGGCCGCGGTATTCTCGAAAACATGATCCCCTCCTCCACCGGTGCAGCTAAAGCTGTGGGTAAAGTTCTTCCTGAACTCAACGGTAAACTTACCGGTATGAGCGTTCGCGTTCCCACTTCCGACGTTTCTTTCGTCGACCTGACCTGCGAACTCAATACCGAATGCTCCTACGATGAAATCTGCGCTGCTATGAAAGAAGCTGCAGAAGGCGAACTCAAAGGTATCCTCGGTTACACCGACGAAGCCGTTGTTTCCACCGACTTCCGTGACGATGCCCGTACCTCCATCTTCGATGCCAAAGCCGGTATCCAGCTTGACAAAACCTTCGTCAAAGTTTGCTCCTGGTATGACAACGAATGGGGTTACTCCAACAAAGTTCTGGAAATGGCACGTGTCATTGCCAAGTAAGGAACTTGTTGCATAAGATGCAATACTCTTTAAAGGGCGGCAGGGCACAAACGGCTCAGCCGCCCTTTTTTCTTTACCGTTATTTATTCTGAACAACGATAAAACAAGGATTTATCCACTATGGACAAAAAAACTTTGCAGGATGTGGAACTCAAAGGTAAAAAAGTCATCATGCGTGTTGACTTCAACGTTCCCGTAAAAGAAGGCGTTATCAAAGACGATACCCGTATCAAAGGCGCACTTCCCTCTATCAAATATGTGATCGACAACGGCGGAAGTCTGATTCTCATGAGCCACATGGGCAGACCCGATGAAAAAGGTATCACCTCTGACACCACCATGAAGATCGTTGCTGACTATCTTTCCAAGATGCTGGGCAAAGAGATCACCTTTGTTGCTGATTGTGCTGAAGCCGATGCTGCTGTCGCTGCTATGAAAGAAGGCGATATCGTGATGCTGGAAAATACCCGTTATCACAAAGAAGAACAGGCTAAATGCAAACAGAAAGACGGCGAAAGCGACGAAGATTTCAAGGCAAGAAAAGCTGCTCTCAAAGATCAGCAGAAAGTTCTCGCCCAGAAACTTGCTTCCTACGGCGATATCTATTGCAACGATGCTTTTGGTACCGCTCACCGTGCTCACGCTTCCACAGCTGTGATCACCAAATATATCGGTACTTCCGTTGCCGGTTTCCTCATGGAAAAAGAAATTGCTTTCCTGGGTAATGCTGTTGAAAAACCTGTCCGTCCCTTTGTTGCCATCCTGGGCGGTGCGAAAGTATCTGATAAACTTGCTGTTGTCAACAACCTTCTCACCAAGGTCAATACCCTTATCATCGGCGGCGGTATGGCTTACACCTTCCTGAAAGCCATGGGCCACAATGTGGGCAACTCCCTCTGCGAAGACGATCAGCTCACCTATGCCAAAGAGATGATCGAAAAGGCAAAATCCCTGAATGTGGATTTCCTTCTCCCGGTTGACAACATTGCCGCAGATAAATTTGATGCGGAAGCCAATACCCAGATCGTCGGTCAGGATATTCCTGAAGGTTGGATGGGTCTTGATATCGGTCCCAAGACTGTGGAACTCTACTCCAATGCCATCAAGAACGCCAAGACTGTTTTCTGGAACGGCCCCATGGGTTGCTTTGAAATGGAAAAATTCAACAAAGGTACCTTCGGTGTCTGTGCTGCTGTAGCGGAAGTCAAAGGTAATGGCGGTGTTTCCATCATCGGCGGCGGCGACAGCGTTGCAGCTGTGAACAAGAGCGGTCTTGCAGAAAAGATGTCCCACATCTCTACCGGCGGCGGTGCTTCCCTGGAATTCCTGGAAGGTAAAGACCTCCCCGGCGTTGTGGCTCTTTCCGACAAATAATTTGTCACAACTTGCTTTTTATATTCAAACAGACTCTTTTCCCGGTGTATTCCGGGGGAAGAGTTTGCCAGTAAAGAGATCAAGATGAATATAGCCATAAATACGGACCTTCTCTCCTCCACCGGTGATCCGGAGATGATCCTCCGCCATATTGCTGAAGCGGGATTTACCCATCTGCACTGGTGCCATCACTGGGCGTCGGATTTTGCCTATTGTGAATATGAATGGGCTCATTATGAAGAGCTTTTTAAAAAGTATAACTTGCGTCTTCTGGACATCCACGGATCTGCCAACTGTGAAAAATGCTGGTGGTCGCCTGCGGAATATTGCAGAAAAGCTGCTGTTCTCCATGTAAAGAACCGGGCTGAAACACTTGCCCGTCTCGGGGGAACAGGGGCCCTTATGATGCACATACCTTCTTTGAGATATACATTCAATGAAGAGCAGAAAGAAGGAGTAAAAAAACTCTTTGATCAGGTGAGAAAGTCCATTGATGAACTTCTGCCGGATCTGGAAAAACTCAATGTGCGTCTTGCTGTTGAAAACAACGGCAATGATACATTTGAGCATATCGGAATTCTGATGAAGGAATATCCTGCTGAACGCATGGGCATTACTTATGACTCCGGTCACGGAAATGCTGAAACAGGCAAAGGACTGGATAATCTGGAAAAGTATAAAGACCGTCTTATGGCGCTTCATCTCAATGATAATTCTTCTGTGGGAGATCCCCATCAACCGCCCTTTATGGGAACGGTGAATTGGGAAAGAGTGACCTCCATTATTGCGGAAAGTCCTTATGACAGAGAGTTATCTTTTGAACTTTCCATGCGCAATACTCCTTTCTTCAAGGAGGAAAACGGTACGGAACAGAAGGAAGAAGATATTAAGAATTTCCTTGCCGATACCTATGAACGATGTGTGAAAGTCCAGAAACTTTACGACGGAAAAAAGAAACAAAATTCAAAATAACCTTTAAGGAGATAAAATCATGTCAAGAAAGATCTTTATTGCCGGTAACTGGAAAATGAACAAATCCGCTGCCGAAACAAAAGAACTCTGCGAAGCTCTGAAAGCAAAATTTGCAAACTTCTGCCCCTGCAAGGCTGAAGTAGCTGTCTGCCCCCCCTTCACCAGTATCGCTACTGCAGTGGAAGCACTCAAAGGCTCCAACATCAAAGTGGGTGCCCAGAACGTGCATTGGGCCGAATCCGGTGCCTTCACCGGTGAAATCTCTGCTGC
>JAZKZE010000070.1:0-17073 GCA_045612485.1 Victivallales bacterium
AAGAAACGCCCCTGTGCGGAACTTGTGGCAATGGCGGCAGGGATTCTTGCGGAGGAACTGGAAAAGTAATTTATATATACTATACCCCCGGAACCGGCAGCGGAAACGGGGGCTTTTTTTAGAATGATGTGGGAAGATCCAGAAATTCCACATCAATATCAAAGTATCTTTTTACATCGCTCATCACTGCAAGCACGCCGGGAGTTTCACTTCTGTAATGTCCGAAACGGATGACAGAAGCATTGGCTTCCTTTGCATAGGAAACGGCTTCGTGAGTCATTTCCCCGGTAACAAGACACTCCAGAGAAAGTTCCTTCATTTCCATAAAGGCTTCAGTGTAAGCCCCGCCTCCGGAAATGATCCCCACCCGGCTGATCAATCTTTCCGGATCCCCGAAAATCTGATATTTTCCGGTGGATGGCAGCAGTAAATCAATTCTTTTTGCCAGCTCCTCCACTGTCACCGGGGAAGATAACTCACCCCGTACACCGATTTTTTTCCCGTGATAATCTCCGAAGGGGGTTGTATAGCAGAGTTCTGCCATAGCCGCAAGACGGGCATTGTGACCGATCCCGGCATGTGCATCAAGAGGAAGATGGACTGCATAAAGGGAGAAATCGTTTTTTGCAAGAAGTTTGATCCTTTCCGCATCCAGTCCGGTAATGCGTTTAAAGCCGCTTCCCCAGCTGATCCCGTGGTGGACAAAAAGCATATCAGCATTTACTTCAATGGCTTTCCGGAAAGATTCCGCTGTCCCATCCACCGCAAAGGCGATTTTTTTCACCTCTTTTTTTCCTTCAAACTGCAAACCGTTATTGGAGCAATCGGAAGAAAAGTCCGGTAATTTCAGCATTTCATCCAGATAGGAAGTTATCTCCTGTAATTTTACACTTTTACCCATATTGCCCTCCTTTATTCTGCAGTTATATTCTTTTGCATGAATCTGTGGAAAATGACCTTCCAGCGTAAATCGGAAATTCTCTTTACTGCAAGGATCTTTTCAGTTGCTTCATTATTTCCGCATTTTGCGAAATCTTCAATTTCTTTTGTATTGCAACGGAAAAGCACGGCGGATGGATTGATGAAGCCTGCATTTTTCAGGGCTTTTTCCGCTTTGAAATACTGTTTCCTTTCCCGTATATTGACAAAGATGAGAAATGCCGGCCAGACAAAGGCAAGGATCCAGAAGGGCCATGCCGGAAGATTGGGGGTATAACTTATCCGCATAAACTGGATAAGAAGCAGGAAAAAAAGCGGAAGAAGAAAGAAAATCGCATCTTTCTCACTTTTGAAACAGTTTCCTGTATATCTGCGCAGCGCACTGGAAGACAAGGCATAGGCAAAGTGTTCCTCGTAAGTCATATTGCCAATGGGGACGCGTACTGCATGACACAATTCATGGGAAATAAGTTCTTTGCGGGAATAGATAAAATATTTATCTTTGTTCCGGAATGAGGAACGGATGATAAAAAGTGTGGGGGTATCTTCCGAGGAAGAGATGGAACAGCCGCCCCACAACACTCCAAGTCCGGATGCCGGAAAGAAGCCCGGAACCCAGTTGGCTTTGAAGGCATAATGGTTCTCTGTTTCGGCAAAACCTTCTTCCATGATCTCTTCCGGGATCTCCCAGCCTTTTTTCAGCTTCAGACCGATGAGAGGTTCCGCTTCGGAATTTTCCTCAAGCTCTTTATTGAGTTTATCTATATTCTCCTTTTCCCGCAGAAGTCTTTCTGTGAAGGTATCCAGTTTTTCTTCCGGTGCAAGGAGCAAGCCCTTTGCATCCAGTTCCGCCAGTTCGGGAATCAGTTTTTCCTCCGGCAGACGGGAAAGGTTTTCCAGATATTCCTTTGCCGGAAATTTATCATCTCCGGCACGATTTTCTGCCGGAGATCCCATTATAAAAGTTTCACTCATATTTATAATCCCGTATTGTATTGATATTGTGAATTACTTTACGCAGATAATTTACACCATGATAAGGCAAAAATCAATTCTTCTTTCTTAAAATGATTCCGCCAAGCCAGGGCAGGCGAACCTTTATTGCAAAGGAGTTTTCTGAAGGCTTACGCCTGAAAGAAGCAATAGTGCCGCCATTAGTTATGCCGGTTCCGCCGAATCTTGTTTCATCGGATGAAAAGATCTCCTCCCATATCCCATCTTCCTGCACCTTGCAGAAATATTCTTCCCTTACCACCGGAGTAAGATTCAGGATGACAATGAGAGTATTTCCTTCTGCATCCCTTCTTTCAAAGGAATATATGGATCTGTCCGCATCATTGCAATCGATCCACCGGAATCCGGAGGGGGAATGATCTTCTTCCCACAAAGGTGAATTTTCTCTGTAAACTTTGTTGAGTTCCGATATAAGAAGCTGCATTCCTCTGTGTCTTGGATAGTCTGTAAGATGCCAATCCAGAGCCGCTTCACAGTTCCATTCGATCCACTGGGCAAACTCTCCGCCCATAAAAAGGAGCTTTTTTCCCGGATGGGTAAACATATAGGTATATAATGCCCGCAGATTGGCAAATTTCTGCTCATAATCCCCGGGCATTCTGTTCAGCAGCGAGCGTTTTCCGTGAACGACTTCATCATGGCTGTACGGCAGGACAAAATTTTCATTATAGGCATACATGAGGGAGAAGGTAAGTTTATTGTGACTGCCTTTACGGAACAGGGGATCCAGGGAAAAATAATCCAGGGAATCGTGCATCCATCCCATATTCCATTTTAAGGTAAAGCCAAGTCCACCACCGGAAACAGGCCGGGAGACTCCCGGATAGGAGGTGGATTCCTCTGCGATCATTACTGTCCCGGGAAACAGACTGTGGGTGAGAATATTGAGTTCTTTCAGAAATTCGATCGCCTCAAGATTATGGTTCCCCCCGTACTTATTGGGCAGCCATTCCCCCTCCTTTCTGGAATAATCCAGATAAAGCATGGAAGCGACGGCATCCACACGCAAGCCGTCGATATGAAATTTATCCAGAAAATACAGGGCACTTCCGATAAGAAAATTTTTCACCTCGTGTCTGCCGAAATTGTAAATATATGTCCCCCAGTCTTTCTGTTCGCCTTTCCGCGGGTCTTCATGTTCATAAAGTGCTGTACCGTCAAATCTGCCCAGATAAAAATCATCTTTCGGAAAATGGGCAGGCACCCAGTCCAGTATGACACCAATATTATTTTTGTGCATATGATCCACAAAAAATGCAAAATCCTCCGGGGAGCCGAATCTGGAGGTGGGTGCATACATCCCCGTCGTCTGATACCCCCAGGATTGATCCAGAGGATGTTCATTTACAGGCAGAAGTTCAATATGGGTAAAGCCTGTCTTTTTTATATATTCCGCCAACGCCAGTGCCAATTCACGGTAATTGTGAAAATCCTCCCCTTCTGTCAGTTCCCGCAAGCCGGGACCGCGCCAGGAGGATAAATGTACTTCATATATACTTACAGGAGACTTGAGAAAATCCTTTTTGCTCCGGTCTTTCATCCACTTTTCATCTGTCCACCGGAAGGGGACAGGGGAGGGAATGAGTGCGGCATTTTCCGGTCTTTTCTGTATGGAACGGGCATAAGGATCCAGTTTGGTAAGTATTTTTCCGGAATGGGTACAGATCTCAAATTTATAAAGATCCCCTTCCTGCAATGCCGGAATAAAAAGTTCCCAGATCCCGGAAGAACCCATAAGACGCATCATGTGTCTTCTTCCGTCCCAACTGTTGAAATTGCCGACCACGGAAAGGCGTTTTGCATTGGGGGCCCATACCGTAAAAAGAACGCCTTCCACATCACCCATTTTTTTAATATGGGCCCCCATCATCTCATAGACTTTCCGGTGTTCCCCTTTATTGAACAGGTGCTGATCCAGTTCCCCTATACCGGGCAGAAAGTGATAAGGATCATGGGAAACAAACCTTGATCCGTTGGAAAAAACTTTTTCGATCCTGTAATCAAAATGCTGTTTTCTTCCGGGAAAAATATACTCAAAAAGCCCCTCACGGGCAACTTTCTGCATGGGATAAGTACTGGAGGATACTTTCAGAAAGACTTCTTCCGCTTCCGGGTCATACACTCTTACAATGATCCCGCCCGGGATATTGTGCATCCCCAGAACGGCATGAGGGTCTTTACATTCTGCTGAAAGAAGTTCTTTAAAAAGATGCTTTTCCTGTTCTCCACCCATGTTTCCGTTCTCCGATTATTTCCGGAAAAGATCTTTCGGCAGTCTTTTATTGTTTTCGTCCGCATCCAGTTTATCGAAAGAAACCATACTCTTCCAGTTTTCCCCTTCCAGACGCAATTTTCCCGGATACCAGAATTTGTCCTTTTGGGCAAAGGAGGTGATTTCCAGTGTTTTATAGGCGGTTGCATCTTTCTGTGACGGATCTGTATGGAAAAATTCCGCTTTTACCGGAAAGAAATACCGGGCACTGGCAGATACGCGCAGGTATTTGCCGTTTTTATCCTGTTCCTTCAGTATGAATTTCCGGCAAAGCTGACCTTTCAATCTTTCGCTTTCTTCTTCCCGCAGAAGATCCCAGTAGAGAAAACTCATGGCAAGATCCTGCGGTTCGATCCCGTATAACGGCAGTTGCGCTTTCAGTGTATCCGGGAATTTCTTTGTCAGTACCGTTTTGGCATTTTTCCCCAGAGTCTGACCGATATTATAAATCTCCCCGTTATTGAAATCCAGCTGGGCGATCGTCTGTACCGGAGTAAAGAGCAACCCGAGACGCAGCGGAGCTTTGATTGTTTTTGCCCCGCTTCTTCTGTGAACTGCTGTCCCTTCCATGCTTGCCCAGGAACGTTTTCCCGGGGGATTGCGCATTATGGCAAGAAAGGATTCCGCAGAAAGTTTTTCCCCGTCGGGGACGGTTGTTTCGCCTGCGGAAAGAATGGCAGGAAAGAAAACAAACATAACAGAAAGAAAAAACAAACTTCTTACAGACTGTATCATTTTTTTCTGTTTCCTTTTGTTGTTTTCTTTACAAGAGTACTCTTTTTGCCGGAAGTTTCCTTTTTCTGCGGTTCAGCTTTTTTTGTCTTTGCCGCTTCTTTTACCGGAACTTTCTTCAGTTTCTTTACAGACTCTTTCTTTACCGCTTCTTTTGCAGGGACTTTTTTACTTTCTTTCTTTACTGCCTTTTTCACCCCGGGAAGATCCGTTCCGGGGGCGGCAAACATAATATCCAGCACCTGACCGATTCCGGTAACAAAGGTAAAGTCGATCTCATTGAGGATCTCTTCAGGAATATCTTCCAGATCTTTTCTGTTCTCTTCCGGAAGAATGATCTTATGGATACCTGCCCGCAATGCACCGATGGATTTTTCCTTGACTCCGCCGATGGCAGTGACTCTCCCATGCAGAGTGATCTCCCCGGTCATGGAAACATCATTTCGCACCTTTTTGCCGGTAAGGGCGGAAACAAGAGCTGTACTTATGGTCACACCGGCGGAGGGACCGTCTTTGGGAGTGGCACCGTCAGGTACATGGATATGGAAATCTTTTTCCTTGAAAAGATTCTGGTCGATTCCCAGTTTATCCGCATTACAGCGGACGAATGTAAATGCCGCCATGGCACTTTCTTTCATTACATCTCCGAGAGATCCGGTAAGCTTCAGATCCCCTTTTCCGGGCATCATACTTGTTTCCACCTGAAGGATGGTTCCGCCTACACTGGTCCATGCCATACCCGTTGCCACCCCTACTTCCGGTTCACTCATCATCTCATCCCCGAGAAACTTGTGCGCTCCCAGCAGACGGCGGACTTCTTTGGCATCCACCACGATCCGGGTAAGTTTATTGGGAACAGAAGCAGTTTTTGCTTCCACGATCTCTCTTGCGATCTTCCGCATAACGGTTCCGATAGTCCGTTCCAGAGTACGCACTCCCGCTTCCCTGGTATAGAAAGAGATGATCTCTTCGGCGGCTTCAGAAAGAAATTCCACTTCCGCTCCGCACAACTCTTTTTCCAGACCGTTTTCTTTCAGCTGTCTGGGAATAAGGAACTGTTCGGCAATATGCAGTTTTTCATTTGCCGTATATCCGGGAAGGCGCACTACATCCATACGGTCAAGAAGAGGACCTGGAATGGTATCGGAGATATTGGCTGTAGTGATGAACATAACCGTACTCAAATCATAATCCACTTCCAGATAATGATCGTTGAATGAGGTGTTCTGCTGGGGGTCAAGCACTTCCAGAAGTGCTGCCGCCGGATCCCCCCGGAAATCATTGCCCAGTTTGTCGATTTCGTCCAGCATGAATACCGGATTGGAACTGCCGGCTTTTTTCATTCCCTGAATGATCCTGCCGGGCAAGGCTCCCACATAGGTGCGGCGGTGTCCTCTTATTTCCGCTTCATCTCTGACGCCGCCGAGACTGATACGGACAAATTTTCTCCCCATGGCTTCCGCAATGGATTTTCCCAGAGAGGTCTTTCCCACACCGGGAGGCCCGACAAAGCAGATAATGGGGGCTTTTTTATCCTTCTTCAACTGGAGGACCGCAAGGAATTCCAGAATTTTTTCCTTCACATCTTTCAAACCGAAATGATCCCGGTCAAGGATCTTCTGTGCTTCCACGGCATCCAGTCTGTCTTCGGAACACTCTCCCCATGGCAGGGAAAGAAGCCAGTCCACATAGTTGTAGGAGATATTGTATTCCGCAACAGAAGGAGGCATCTGTTCCATTCTGTCCAGTTCTTTTTCCACAAGTTTGAGGATATTTTCCGGAAGCTGTTTATTGGCAAGCCGCTCCCGGAAATTTTCCGTATCGGGATTTCCTCCGCCTTCTCCAAGCTGTTCCTTAATGGTCTTCAACTGTTCCCGCAGGAAGAATTCCCGCTGGGATTTGCTCATGGCATTATGTACCTGATTCTGGATCTCGGAACCCAGGCGCAAAACTTCCACTTCCCGGTTGAGAAGGATGGTAAGAAGGTGCAGTCTTTCCTGAAGATCGGGAATAGTGAGAATGGCAAGTTTCTCATTGTAGGAGATATTGATGGTATCGGCAATCAGATCCACGATCCGGATATTGTCCGTGAGATTGAGTATGGCGATCTTCAATTCTTCCGGGAAATTGGCGGTAAAAGATACTACTTCCTGAAACTGTTTTACCGCATTGCGTGCCATGGCAATGGTTTCAATACTGGTATCCGGGGCAGTTTCCAGTTTTTTTACTTTGGCAAAATGAGGGTTCTTTTCATCAAATCCCAGAAATTTTGCTCTGGAAAGTCCTCTTGTGAGAAGTCTTACCGTTCCGTCGGGGAATTTCAATATCTTTACGATGCGGCAGGTCACTCCGATGGAGGATACTTCCTTATCATGCAGCATGAATGTGGGAACATCCACATCCACCACCTGCAACTCCTCCGAATCCTTTTTTGCCGGGATCTCCGGAAAGATCACGATCATTCTGTCTTCCCCCACGGATTCCTCCACCGGCTTGATCTCATCCTGATTTTCAATGACAAGGGGAGTCAGTGCATAGGGAAATACTACGATCCCGGAGGGGGAGAGGGCGGGGAGGATATGATCCGGCTTTTCCATTTCCTCCTTTTCAGAAAGTCCCTGGGTATTGACTGTGATATTCAAAGTATTTTTATCATTTCCGGAGATGCGTGTTTCCACGATCTCATTGTTGTTCTGCTCATCATTTTCTTTGCTCATGCACATTCTCCTGTTTCGTGTCAAAAGTGTAAAAATTCAAAAGACTTTACTTCCTTTTTCCCTTTTTTCAAATATAAAAGTGTATTTTTATTGAAAAAAAGTCTTTTTTTCAGGAAAAAAGCCCTGTTTTCACAAAATAGGACAATTTTTTTTATTTTTTGTTCCCGGCATCCAGTTTAAGGACAATATAGTTATTGCCGGCTGTCGTGCTGACGGAAAAAGAGGATTCTGCCGGAATCGTTCCGGTTGTATGAAGTGTCATTCCCGGCGTCTTTTCCAGTACGGTGATTTTTCTTCCGGCGGCACAGGCGGGCAGGGAAAGAACTTTATTTTTCACTTCTTTATGGAAATCTGCGTAAACCACAAAAGAATCCCCCTGGAAATGATAATAGAAACTTGTTGCCTCTTTTGCTTTCTGCGGGTTGAAGAACTGCTTGTAGGCTACGGTTTCCATCACCGTTCCAGGCTTGATACTTTTGATACTGTAGGCATAAGGGTACATTTTTTTTGTTTTGTAAAGCAGATAAAGGGAATCTCTTGTCTGATCTTTACCCTTTGCCGTGCAGCCCATGAAGAGAGAGTATCCCAGAGCTGCTCCGTATTCCATCTCTTTTTTACCGGAAAGCCGGATATAACGGTCGCAGGGATCTTCCGGATCAAGACAGTCTTTTCTTTTGATGAGATAAGATACGGGCATGGCAGGTTTCAGATTTTCAACGTTTGTGAAATCGTACTCAAAGATTTTTTCTTTGTTGCTTGCGGATGGAACCTTGAGTTTTTTCAGTTTCGGAATATAAAAACGCTGTTTGGGACTTGCACCGAAAAGACCGCGCCAGTTCATCATAACTTCCAATGCTGTTGCCGTACTTAATGCCACATGATAGGTCGTCCTTCTGTAATTGACAGCACTGCCCCAGGGATCAAAGCGTAAACGGTTTTCAAATGTGGCAAGGCGGGGAAGTGCGGCATATTCCGGGTACTGTTTCTTCAGCTCATCCGTATGCAGATAAAACATATGCATTTTATTTGTCCAGCGGGGGGAGGGAATTTTCCCGGGAGCATTTTTTACACTCTGTACAGCATAATAAGGATCGATCACATCATGGGTGAAATAGAAATCCGCAAAGGTACATTTAACTTCCCTGCCTTCAGGGACAGGTTCTTTGCCGTCTGCAAGAAGCTCACATCTTGTGATCCTGTTCAGCGGATACAACTGCGTCACTGTCATTTTCTTTATGGCAAATGCTTTTCCTTTGTAATACATTTTTTTTGAATACGGACGGGCAAATGCAGGGGAAAGGGTATTTTTTCTTCCGGGAGAGTGGACAATAATGGAATCCTTATCCACAATATTCATAATGACAAATTTCTTTTTACTGTTGTTTTCCTCAAAAAGCCCGCCAATATCTTTTTCCGTCAGACCATGCCCGGGGATCGTAAGCAAACTTGTATAGATGGAACCATGGTTGCCGCTCAACGTTCCGTAATTGCCGATGGGTGGATTGGCGGCATATTCATCTCCGCCGGCATGGAGTATGATCCCTTTGGTTTTGCAGTCTGCCAGAGGTGTACCCGGAGCGAGCAGGTAGGCGGATTCATTGCATCCGCGTTCCACACAGACCACAAGATCGTACTCATTGGAATATTTACTGCGGACAAGAAAATCATTTCCAGTACGGTAAAGTGTCACGGAATCAGCCGCCATAAGGGTAACAGGCAATGACGCTGCGAGGAAAAGAGAGGTAAGATTCATAAAAAAAATCCTTTTTTGTTGCTTTGGTACGAGTTTTCTTCTGAATATAGCATATTTTTTCTATCTTTCAAGCAACGAATGAAAAGGCAGCGGAATAATAATGAAAAAAAGAAAAATTGTTTAAAAATGGAAATTATTTATTAAAAAAATCATCAAAAAAGGTTTATTCCTGTTTGATTTTTGAAAAATCCAGTGTATAATAAATAGAAATTTATGAAAATAAGAACATTGAAAACTTCCTGTCAATAAAGGAAATTTTTAAAAATCCCGAGGAAAAGATCATGAAAAAAGGTAAAAATGTATTCAAAACAATGCTTTCAGGCGTTGGTTCCGTTGCAGTTCTTGCAACTCTTTGCAGTGCGTGTACTTCCTACACTCCCCCTCCTGCCGCGATCACGAAAAGTTCCTTTACGGATATTCCGAAAGATGATCACCAGAGGATCTCTGTCAATGACAAGTATCTCACACTCAAGGAAGCACAGAATATTGCAGTACGCAACAATCCTTCCTTCCGTATGAAATATTATGCTGTGAACGCCGCAAGAGCTGCTTACTATGCCTCTTTTGCCTCTTATCTGCCCCAGCTTTCCTTTGATTTCAATGTCACAGGCACATTCCGGGATCAGGTTTCCTATCATGAAGTAAATCCCCACAGCAAGGGAATTTCCGCCACCCCCAGCCTGAATGCCAGCTGGATGGTTTTTGACTCCCTTGCCAGAGAAATGAATATGCTTGCCGCCAAACACGGCTGGAAGAAAAGCGAAGCACTGGAACTGGATGCCCGCCGTATTCTCGTAAGGGATGTGGCTTATGCCTACAACAACGTTCTGCTTGCCAGAGAAAAGATCCGCATTGCAGAACAGGATATGGCCTTCCAGGATTCCCAGCTTAAAGAAAACGAATTGAAGTTTGAAGTCGGTTCTGTAACTCTTTCCGATGTACTGAACTTCAAAGCCTACTACAACTCTGCTGAATCCAATCTTTTTGCCGCACAGTACAATTTCGCTTCCTATAAATATGCTCTTGCTGTACTGATGGGACTTACCGAAGGGAAACTTCCTGATGATCTCAAATTCCCCGGTATGCTTTCCGCTGACGGCGAAGTGCTTGCCTCCCTCTCCGTTTATCTGGATATGGCTCTTGCCAACCGTCCCGACCTGAGAGCATACAGAGAAGCACTGGAAGTTGCCAAATACAATTACTACGGCTCCATGAGTGCATTCGGTCCCAAAGCCTATTTTACCGCCAATATCGGTTACGGATACAGCCGTTCCAAAGCCCGCAATTATGATAATACCGATACAGTAAGCAAATCCAGCACCTTCACCCACTCTTACGGATTCAATGTCTCCTGGGATCTCTTCAGCGGTGGAGCCACATTCTTCAATATGCGTGCAAAACAGGCTGCCATGTTCCAGAGCGATTTTGAACTGGCAAGCAACTGGATCACAGCCATCTCTGAAGTGCGTATAGCATACGATAACTACCAGACCGCTGTAAAACAGGTGAAACTTTCCCAGAAGAACCTGGAACTTTCCCGTAAGATCCGTGACCTGGTGGACGAAGAATACAGAGCTGGTAATACAGAGCTTACCCGTCTGAACGAAGCACAGAGAGACTTTGTGGATAATGAAACCACTCTTGCTACTTATGTGATCGAAATGCACAATGCCAAAGCAAAGCTGATCGCCGTGACAGGTGGTTTCTAATACAGACGCAAGTCAAGAAATATAAACAGAATACCGTTGCTCATTTTTTTTACAGAGCCGCGGAAAAAAATACTGAACTGCACAAGGCAAAAACCTCTGTGCAGTTTTTATGTGAGAAAGGATAATTTACATGAGTATCAGAGCAAGATTTGCCCCGTCTCCCACAGGGCAGGTACACATCGGCAACATCCGTACTGCCATTTTCAACTATCTTTTTACCCGTCACAACAAGGGGGAATTCCTTCTTCGTATTGAAGATACCGACCTTGAACGTTCCACAAAACAGGCGATCGACGCATTGTATGACTGCATGAAATGGCTGGGACTGGATTATGACGGGGAAGTTATGTATCAGACGACCCAGAGCGAATATCATAAACAGGTGGCAAAAGAGTTTGCTGCAAAAGGGCTTGCTTATGAATTGAACCCCGGAGAAGAGAATACACCTCTGCTTTTCCGGCTGGAATATGCTTGTGATTCCTTCCCCTTTGTCCGTTCCAAAGGGGGTGTGAAAGTGGATGTAGCTTCTGAAGCTCCTGTAAAGATCAACAGAGGCGGAGTGGTTTATTCCACCGTAAACCACAAGGGAAAAGTTGTGGAAAGTGCCGGATGTCTTGCCGGATTCAAAGATTTGAAAGTATATGGAAAAGATTCCGCATTGCTTTTCACTCTTTCTGCTGAAAATATTGAAGAAATCAAAAATCTTGTTGAACCTGTGGTGATCGAAAATGCCGCTGCCATTGAGTTTGAAAGACGGGAAGTGTTTTTCAATGATCTTGTGAAAAAAGAACTTTCCAAACCTCTGGACAGTATCAAAGATTTCATTATCATCCGCAGTGACGGCAGTCCCGTATTCCATCTTGCCAATGTCTGTGACGATATTACCCAGAAAGTTACTCATATCGTCCGCGGTGATGACCATGTGGAAAATACCTACCGTCATCTTTTCATCTTCCAGAGCATGGGCTATCCGGTGCCTGTTTATGCCCATCTTCCCATGATCGTCAATGCTTCCGGCAAGCCTTACAGCAAACGTGACGGGGATGCTTTTGTCGGTGATTTCCGTGAAAAAGGCTTCCTGCCCCATGCACTCTTCAATTATCTTGCGCTTCTGGGCTGGTCTCCCGGGGATGACAGGGAAAAAATGAGTATGGAAGAGATGATCTCCGCCTTTGAGATCGAAAAAGCACAACATTCCGCCGCACAGTTTGACTTTGCCAAACTTTCCAACATGAATGGTGCATATATTGCAGAAATGCCCTTTGAGGAATTTGAAAAAGCCTGCTGGGATTTTGCGGAAAGATTTGCTTACAGAGTAATCGCTTCCAGAGAGGTATTCACAAAAGTTGCTGCTCTTATGCAGAGCCGTACAAAAGTATTTACCGATATTGCTGCATGGAGTTATTTCTTTGAAGATGTGAAAGAATATGATGGAAAAGGAATGAAAAAATTCCTGAAAGATCAGACCATGCGTGATGCCCTTGCTTCTCTGGTTCCGGTCTTTGCTTCCGGCGAGCTGAAAGAGGCGTCCGCCATTGAAGGTGCCATCCGCAAAGCGGAAGAAACTTTCGGAATGGGCCAGGGAAAACTCAATCAGAGTATCCGTGTAGCTGTCACAGGAACGACGGTGGGGGCGGGGATGTATGAAACTATTGAGATCCTCGGAACAGAAAAATGTGCTGAACGCATTACCAAAGCCCTTGCACAGGAACTTCCCGCATAAGGAGAAATAAGAATGATCACCTATCCGAAAAACCGCAAAACCCTGCCTATGCGTATATTGGGGGACAGTGTCCTGCACAGCAACACAAAGGAAGTGACTGTGGAGGATGACGAACTGCGGAAGTTTGCTGAAGTGATGATCGAAACCATGTATGCCAAAGACGGAGTGGGACTTGCTGCTCCGCAGGTCGGGGTTTCTTTGAAGATGATCACGCTTCATGTGGATCCCCCTGTGGATGAGGATGGCAACCTTCTGCGACCCCTTTCTCCCGGGGAAGCGGAACTTTGTCCGAAAATGCCCATAACAGTACTCAATCCCAGGATCGTTTCCTTTTCTGAAATAAAGGAAACGAAGGAAGAAGGGTGTTTGAGTGTGCCCGGAATTTACGCTCCTGTTGAACGGCCTGTAAATGTCGTTGTTGCCGGCAAATTGCTGGATGGCCCTGAATTCTGTTTGGAATGTACCGGACTTCTTGCGAGGGCTTTCCAGCATGAGATCGATCATCTTGACGGGGTGGTCTTTGTTCAGCGAGTGAAAGATCCCCATTTTGAAAAGGCACTGCCTGCATTCAAAAAAGTGATCAGAAAAAGCGGTGCAAAAAACTATCAGATCAAGCGTCTGGACTGAAAACGGAAGACTGAAATGAACTTTGTAAAGACAATATGGAATGTGGTGAGAAATCCGTCATGCTTTCCGCTTCTTGCGCAGAAGAGTATCTGGAAAGCATTGTTTTATTATCTGTTTCTGGCATTTCTTCTTGCGTTTCTTTTTTCCTGTCTTGAAAGCTGTTCCATCAACAGGGAGATCCGGGAAAGCTGTACTTTCATTTTTGAAAGGACCGGGGGATTCCGTTTCGGTAAAGATGGAATCACAACAATAAAGACTCCGGAAGAAAAAAAGGAGTATGAGATCACTACGTCCCGCGGTAAATTGCGGATGGATTATCTGCCCGGCGCAATTCTGACTCCGGATGAGATCAAAGGATGGCCGGATGATACGCTTTACGGTGTGATCCTTATGCGTAACGGGGTAATGTCCTGGACAAAATATTCCCGCAGTGAGGATCGTTATCTTGTTATGGCGACTTTTCTGGAGAAAAATTTTGATTCTTCCCTTCCGGCAGTACAGCTGCTTGATACGGAAGAGTTTGCCTCTTTTGTAAAGAAAGCCGGAAAAGATGGAAAAGGCAGTATCGTTCTCCGGGAAGAATTCCGTGACGGACAATACACGGATCCCATGCTTTTAAGCCGTATTCTTGAAGCCTTTACCGCATTCGGAAACTGGGGGATCCTTTTGATTCAGTATGTCGTCTTCGGACTTTTTACGGTGGCATTTTTCGTTCTTGTTCAGCTTTTCCGTATGGGACCGGGAGGAAAAAGACTGCCGTTACGTGTAAATTGTGTGATCACACTTTTTGCCGCATTGCCGGGATTGATCGCCGGAGCAGTGTTCCAGTCTTTCCATATTGTATTTCTTGATTTTCAGAATGTATTTCTCATTGTTTTCTTTGTGTATGATATTCTTGCATTCAATGCGTACTACCGTTCATTCGGTAAAACAGAGAATCATACAGAAGAAGACGGAAATGATGAGAAATAAAAAAAAACGTTTGTTTTTGTATAAGGAGTTGTTGCAATGAATAATACGGATAAAAAAGAATACCCGATGCAGAAATGGTATCCGGCTCTGTCAGCGGTATGTTTTCCCACGATTTTTGTTTCTCTGACGGAGGAGGAGATCAAAGCACTTGCCGCCGGGACCCTGGAAGGAAACTGTGTAGAAAACGTGATCGGTAGGATCTCCGGGGGCGTTAAAAATCTACCTGCGCCCCGGTTTATTTCCGTGGATACCTTTTCCCCTGTGGATACAGAAAGATACAAAGAGAAAAAAGGGGCTGTCAATTCTGCAAAAAGTATATGGAATGTACTTTGCAGCAGTGAAAAGGTGAGAAGAGAAGCCGCAGAGGGCAGGGTGACCAATATCTGTATCCGTCCTTTCCGCAGAATGGATGTGGCGAGAGAGTTCAGAGTTTTCATCAGAGATGGAAAATTTGCCGGTATGAGTCAGTATCATCTTGTCCGGCACTTCCGCAGACTGGTGGAGAGGGAAGCTGAATATATGGCTCTGGTATCTGCCTTTGTGGAGAAGATCGCCCCCTTCCTGCCGGAAAAGGATATTGCAGCGGATATTTATATTACCCATACCAGAAGAGTCCTCCTTGTTGATCTGAATTCCTGGGGAGGTAATACAGATGCAAAAATGCTGAAATGGGAGCAGTTGCAGGAAACGCAGAAACCGGTTTACGGGATCGTGCCGCCTCCCCGGAAGATCAGCGGACAACTGGAAGTAAAATTTTAAAACAGGCAAGAGGTGTTATTATGTACGAATTGGATGTTACAAGAGAATTTTCCGCAGCACATCATCTTTGCGGATACAATGGAAATTGTGCAAAGACGCATGGTCACAACTGGACGGTACAGATTTTTATACAGTGCAGCAAACTCGATGACGTGGGCATTGCCATGGATTTCAAGATCCTGAAGAAGGAATTGGATGAAGTTCTGGAAGGGTTGGATCACAGTGATCTGAATGCACACGAAGCCTTTCAGGATAAAAATCCCACAAGTGAAAATATTGCAGAGTATATTTATAAATTTCTTTCCGGAAGGATCAATACGGAAAACAGAAAAGTAAGCAAAGTGAGAGTTTGCGAATCCGGCAATTCCGGAGCGTCTTATTTTGAGTAAGGTATGAAAAAAGGGCAGAAATGCCCTTTTTTTGCTTTTTTCAGGTGATTTTTCAGAATTTTCCTGAATCAATAAATTGAAAAACATTTTTCTCATGATAGATTAATTTGCAGTTCACTGATAATTATTTTGTTTTTTCCGGGGGGAATACCGGAAAATCCGGAAAGGAAAAAAAGATTTTGAAAACAAGAATTGTTTCTGTAAAAAATCCGGCAGTTTTACTTTTTCTTTTTGTATTTTTGTTTTGCAGTACTCTTCCGGCTGTCCCGCCCTTTGCAGATATTGTTTTTACCGGCAATCTTTCTGCAGTTCCGTCGAAAACGGAACTTACCTATATAGCCCATAACAACACGTACGGTGTGTGGGTGCTTGGCGGAAACACCTTTGCTTCGCCGGGGAAAAAAGCAGATAGTTTTGAGCAGCAGAAAAAACTTTTTGCGGAACATAATAAAAAATTTTTCCACAGTTTTGCTGTTCACATGCCCATGCTTGCCGTATTGGGGGAAAATGATTTTGAAGCAGGTTTGCATTATGCTGTTTCTTCCCTGCGGCATCTGCGTCCTGCGTATGTTTTTGTATTGGATTATATAGGAGCAAGAAATAATGAAAACCCTTATCTTCTCCGTTATATCGATCTTCTGGTCAATGGAAAAACTTTGCGTTTTATCGGTCTGGGTGCATGGGAAAACCTGTCTCCTTCCGGCAGAGATATTTTATACCGCAAGCCGACTCCGGCGATCCTTAAAGAGATCGGGGATTATCTGAAGGAGCGTAAAAAGGTGGATTTCACCATTCTTATTACCTGCCAGAAATTGAAGTATGATAAGGAGCTTGCAGCAGCCCCCCTGTGTGCAAAGATTTTTGACCTGATCCTTTCCAATGATCCCGCAGCACCGCTTTATACGGAAGAAAAGAATTCTGTCCCCATTGCCGGAGGTGGTAAAAACGGGGAGGAAATGAGAAAAATATTTCTCAATCCCGTTACCGGAAGCGTTGCCGGACCGCCCATTCAGGTATGGAGAGCTGAAAAATATCACCCGAAAACAACAAAAAGCACAACCACTAAAAAAGTAAATATTGCTAAAAAGCAGGAGAAAAAGAAAAAATGAAAAATTGTATTTTCTGCAAGATCGTTGCCGGAGAGATTCCCGCAATCAAACTGTATGAGGATGATCTTATCCTCGCATTTATGGATATCGCCCCTATCAATTTCGGTCACACACTTGTGATCCCCAAAGAACATCATACTTCCACAGCCACCATTCCTGAGGATGTGGCTGGCAGAATGTTCCGTGTGGGGGCAAGACTTGGGGTCGCCCAGAAACGGGCATTGGAAGCTGACGGATATAATTTCCATCTTTCTGATGGTACTGTTGCCGGACAGGTGGTCATGCATGCCCATTTGCACATCGTCCCCCGCTGGACAGATGACTCTTTCCACTGGAACTGGCGTCAGCTGAAATATGA
>JAZKZE010000071.1:0-5392 GCA_045612485.1 Victivallales bacterium
GCAACAACCTCGATGTGACCAACCCCGCCCCCCGCTGTCCGGTTATCCTGCTGCTGGATACTTCCGGAAGTATGTCAGGAGCCCCCCTCCGGGAACTGCAGTCCGGTCTGGATCAGTTCCTCAAAGAGACCAGCGACGATGAAACCGCCAGTATGAGTGTGGAACTGGAGATCATCACCTTTGGCGGAGATGCCGAAATCGCATCTGCCTTTGCTCCGGTGTGCGATATTGCCGATATGCCGCCCGCATTGGACGCTAATGGCTGTACACCTTTGGGCGAAGCCTTGAAACTGGCAGACTCCGAACTGAAAGCCCGCCGCAGACTTTATAAACAGAAAGGGATCGCAAGTTACAAACCGTGGATCGTTTTGATGACGGACGGCTGTCCCAACGATGACTATGAAAGTGCCGCAGCATCCATGAAACGCATGGGGGACGAGGGCAAACTGCAGTATATCGGTATCGGCATCGGTGAAGAGGCTGATTTTGATACTTTGCGGAAGATCTTGCCGGAGCGTCCCGGACCGGTGAAACTCAAAGGGTTGTGCTTCAAGGAGTTCTTTAAGTGGCTCACCGATTCACTTAAAAGCGTTTCCGCAAGTTCCGTTGCCGAACAGGACAATGTCCGTCTGGGCAATGTGACCAGTTGGGCAGACCTTGCCGGAATTCCTGCTCCCGCTGAAGAGGAGGAGTGTGAATGAAATTTGCGTATCACGCAGTTTCCATTCCCGGCAACGGACACATCCGTACCGAACGCCCCTGTCAGGATGCTTGCGGCGTTTGGTGCGATCACCGCCCCTGTCTCATCGTCTGTGACGGCAGGGGCAGTGCCAGTCACTCCCATTACGGTGCAAGGGCAGCGGTGGAAGCATTCCGTAGTCAGTGTGCGGTAATGGAAGATCTCCTTGCCGCCATCCTTGACGGGGAAAAGTGGAACGATAACCGCTGGAACCGTTTCTGTGATTTAATGATCCGTACTGTCTGCCAGAAGAAAATCGAACTTGCGGAAAAATTTGATTTGCCGGAAAAAGAGTTTGATTTCACCATAGCCTTTGCGGTGTGGGGCAAAGAACGGTGCGGATTTTTTCAGGTGGGTGACGGAGCGATCACTGTCCGGGAAAATGGAGAATGTTACTGTGTTTTTGAACCGGATAAGGGAGAGTTTGACAATCAAACCACATTTCTGCGGTATGGTGATGAACTCAAAAAAGAGTATCACGCCCGGTTGATCGCCAGTTGCGACATAGACGGAATCGCCATCACCAGTGACGGCCCGGAATATTTGATGTTCCAACTGCCAAGCATGATCCCGGGTCCGATTTTCAATAAAATGTTTGATGATCTGAAATCGGAAACCTTGCGCCGTCAGGATATCCTTGATTACCTGACAGGTTCCCGCTGGAGCCGCGATCCACGGGGCAATGATGACCGCAGTCTTGCAATTTTAACGATAGGAGAAAATGATGAAACAGATCATATTCAGTACCCTGATCCTCTTGACTGTAACGGGATGTGCCCCCCGTCTGCCTGAAGATGAATTGAGTTCGACCCGAAACCGTCTGGAACATTACCTCATAAATAATGCCATGACGCAAAGTGAGATGAATATTTTGAGTCAATATATTCTTCAAATGACCAATATGGAAAAATATATGATTGAGTATCGCATCTGGAACCAGCCCAATTATGCCCAAATAGAAAAAGCGTTTATGGCAGATTGTGAAACATGGGAAAAACGTGCTGAAGCGGAAGCGCAAAGGCCCAGCGAGTTTGAGGGTGGTTCTATGGCACCAACGGATCATAACCTGCGAATGTCTGGTTTTATTGAAAAACGCATTGAAGAACTCAAATTAAAATGGCTGGTAAGATAAAAATCTCAAACAAGTGTCGGTGTAAGATTTTTGGGTATAAAACAATTTGTTACGCTTGAAAAAATACTGTATTGAGTGTATTTCACTATGATGTGTTTTGGATTTAACAACGGAGGTACAAAACCATACAAAACAGAAAACTTGCAAATTACACAGCCGTCTTTTGAGACGGTGTTAAAAATAAGCGCACCAACGAAACCGCCAAATTTTTCAACAACAGCGCGCAACAGGGCAGACCGCATTTACGGCCTGGCTCTTTGCACAGTTGTGGGCCTTGGCAGGTCTCGTTGGCACATCAAGTCGGGGCCATTCTTTTTTACTGTAAATCCTCGACTCTCAAATAGATGAGGAAAGCCAGCCGGATGGTAAAAGACAAAGTAAAACCTTTATTCAAATTTTTACTCACTCTCTGCTTTGTTTTGCTCGCCAATTGCCAAACTGTAGGGCTGAATCCTCAATACGATAACCTTTCATCCGGTATTCCCGGCAAAGCCGATACAATCATTGACCGTCCCGGTTATGCTCTTGGTTACATTGAATACCACGAGCTACCGGCATGGGGCATTTATGTAATGACCAAAGAAGAGGCTCTCACCAAAGAAGCCCGGCGGACAAACAGATTCCGCACTTCATGCCTTCCGGAGGAAAAAAGTTCTGATCTCAAAAGGAGCAAGAGAAAGAGTTGCTTTCCCTTTTCTTACAGGAATCTTTTCCCCTTTTTCCCATTCCATAAGAGATGTTGTTTCCAATGTACGGAATTCGTCAGAAGAAAAAACAAGTTCCCCGGAGGAGTGTTCCCCTTTTGTTTCCACAACTCTTATAACCAGAGAATCTTCTTTTTCCGCTTTTTTCAATACTTCAAGGGAAATACTGTCATTTTCTGACTGAACTTTACACAAAGGAGTTCTTTCCCCTCCTGCATATCCCTCAAATTGGACAGGCTCTCTGTTTACAGCAGAACTTTCCTGCATTAAGGAAGAATTTACCGCATTTCCTTTGTGAGGATAGAAGCAATAGGTAAATAACTGTTTTCCCTGATCCGCTTCAAAATCCGGGGATTTGGGTGAGCGGAGCAAGGCAAGATCCAGGACATTCCCTTTGACTTTATATCCGTATTTACAGTCATTGAGTAAAGCAACACCGTAACACTCCGAACTTAAATCTGCATATTTCTGCCCGCAGGCTTCAAACCTTGCAATATCCCAGGAGGTATTGTCCGCGGTACTGCGTTTCACATAGCCATATTGAATATCATATTGCGCTTCATTGGCAAAAATATCCACCGGAAAAGCCGTACGCAGCATCTTGCGGACTTCATGCCAATCAACTTCCGTAACAAAATCCAGCCTTTTGCTGTTGGCTTCCAGAATGACTTTCTGTTTTATAAGGGATTTTTCTGTGGAGAAAGTCAGTTCCAGAATACTGCGCAATTTTCCTTCTGTAATTTTTTTAACATCTCTGGCTTTCAATACTTCCACAAGTTCTTTGGGATAATAGATATCTATATCCCACGCTTCATAATTATTGGGGTGGTCATGATAAAGGGAAAGGATATTGCCGGGAGAGGAAAGAAGCTCCCGCTTTTCCTCTTTATCAAATGCACTTTTCAACTCTCCATCTTTTGTAAATTCATAACGGATAAGATCATTTTCCAAAACAGTATGAATATTTTTTCTTTTCTCATTCTTTCCGGAAATACAACAATCCTTCTCCTTCTCCTTTTTCTTCTTTCCCTTATGCAATGTGGTAAAAGAATTTCCCGGCAGATTTACAGATGCAACAAGTTTATCCTTTTCTTTCTGCACCTTTATAATTTCCCCGTTTTCATCTGTTACACAATGATCCAGCCAGCTTGCAGGAAGTTCTATACAGTTATTATAAGTGGAGGAAAGAGTATTGACAAGAAGAAGAGCGTTCTCATCCTTTTTGAAAAGATTTTTTGCATTCTTTGTAAGAAGCTGCCGGCATTTTTCAAGAATATGGGCATGATCCTTTTCTGTCTGCTCATAAATTTCGGAAATGGAGGACCCCGGAATAATATCATGGAATTGATTCAGCAGAAGAGTTTTCCAGCATTGATCCAATTCCTTTTGCGGATATTTTGCCAACGGAAGATGGGAAAGGATAAATTCCGTTGCAGCAAGCATTTGCTCACATTTTCTATTCCCCCTTTTTGTGCGTGCCTGGGAGGTAAGAGTTCCCCTGTGGTATTCAAGATACAGTTCCCCTGTCCATTTTTCCAGTTTTCCTGCATCTTTGGAAAGTTTTTCAAAAAAGTGATCCGCACGGGAAAATTTTACTTTCGGAGTAAATTCCCAATCCTTTTCTCTATTCCCCATTTCCAGCATCTCATCAGATGGACCGCCTCCGCCATCGCCCACACCGAAAAGACTTAAAAAGTGATCCAGAAAACCATTTTCCTTGAAACGGTTTTGAGCTGTCATAAGGAGGGCGGGTGCAAGTTTGGAAGCATAATTATTTTCCGGCGGGAAATGAGTAAGAACGGAAGAACCGTCTATCCCCTGCCATATAAATGTGTTATGCGGGAAAGTATTGATTTGGCTCCAGGAAAGTTTCTGGGTAAGAAAATAGTCACAACCGGATTTTTTTATGATCTGGGGCATGGCAGCGGAATAGCCGAAAACATCAGGCAGCCAAAGGTTTTTCACATCAAAACCGAATTCATCCATAAAGAAATTCTTACCGTGAAGGAACTGCCGCACCATGGATTCTCCGGAAATCAGATTTCCATCTGCTTCCACCCACATCCCGCCCTGTATTTCCCAGCGGCCTTCCCGGACACGTTTTTTGATTTCCTCAAAAAGTTCGGGATAATGTTCTTTCACAAAACTGTATAACTGGGCCTGGGATGCCCCGAAAACATAATCCGGATACTCTTCCATCAGCCGTAACTGGGAGGCAAAAGTCCGGGCGGCTTTCCTGATACTTTCCCTTACCTGCCACAACCAGCCCACATCAATATGGGCGTGACCGACCGCATATGCTGTATGGGCACTTTTTATTGCTGGATAGGAGAAAATTTCTTTAAGAACATTTCTGCATTTTTCAGCATTATCGGGATCATCATGGTAGAGAGAAAGAGCCTCATTAAGAGTATGGAGGATTTTGTTTCTCCTGTAATCCTCTGCGGGAAGAGTTGTCAAAACTTCATAAAGAGCTGTCACATCAAGAAAAAGCTGCCATACATTTCTTCTGAATACGGCAAGACGCATTTTTCTTGCAACAGCACTCATATTCCCTTTTGGAAATTTAGTATCAAGAGGCGGATCCCGGTCAAACCCCACCCCGGCAAGGTAACTGGCGCAGGCTTCCACCCAGAACTCCGCCTTTTCCCCGCCTTTTGCTTTACAGAAGAAAACACGGTTTTTCTGGTATGACGGGGCAAAAACCGATCCTCCGCTGAATCCGCAGCAGGGGACGCCATTTTTATCCATAAGCATCGCTTCCCCGGAAAGCTGCAAAAGAAGAACTACTTCTTTATTTTTCCATTTTGCAGGAAC
>JAZKZE010000072.1:0-7010 GCA_045612485.1 Victivallales bacterium
AACAACCGCAACAACAATAACAACAACCGCAACAACAATAACAACAACCGCAACAACAATAACAACAACCGCAACAACAATAACAACAACCGCAACAACAATAACAACAACCGCAACAACAATAATGATTACCGGAGAATGGATTATTCCTATCCCCAGGATAATTATGCCAGACAGTCCCTGGATATGAGATGGCAGATGAACAATAACAGGAACAATCATAATCTCATGCCCAATCAGGACTATAACCAGCAGGATTATGAGAATAACATTCCGGCACCGTCTGCGGTACAATCCGGCAATCCTGCCGCTCCTGTCCAGAATCCCGGCAACATACAGAATACCGTTAATAATCCCAATTCCCCCAATTCCCAGCAGAACGAAGGGATCCAGGAAGTCCGTCAGAATGCCCCCAGCGTGAACATTACCGAATTGCAGGAAAAATCCATGCAGGAATTGAGTATCATGGCAAGGGATATGGGCATTGAAGGTGTGGGAGCATTGGAAAAATCCAAACTCATCTTTGAGATCCTCCGCAGTAATGCGGAACGTTCCGGGATCGTGTACGGCAGCGGTTTTCTGGAGATCCTTCCTGACGGATTCGGTTTTCTGCGTTCCCCGGCATACAGTTATCTGCCCTCTTCTGAGGATATTTATTTAAGTCCCTCCCAGATCCGCCGTTTCTCTGTAAAAACAGGGGACTTTATTACGGGACAGATCCGTTCCCCCAGGGAAAAAGAGCGTTTCTTTGCCATGTTCAAGGTGGATTCCATCAATCATCAGCCCCCGGAATATAAACGCAACATCATTCCCTTCAACAACCTGACTCCCTACTTTCCCACCCGCAGACTCACTCTGGAAAATGATCCTTCCGATATTTCCATGCGGGTAGTGGATCTTGTTACTCCCATCGGTATGGGGCAGCGCGGGATCATCGTAGCTCCTCCCCGTACAGGTAAAACCGTTCTCATGCAGAAGATGGCAAATGCCATCCGCAAAAATCATCCGGATGTCGTACTCATCATCCTTCTTATTGACGAACGTCCTGAAGAAGTTACCGATATGCAGAGAAGCGTGAATGCTGAAGTGGTCAGTTCCACCTTTGATGAACCCCCGGAACGCCATGTCCAGGTTGCGGAAATGGTCATTGAAAAAGCAAAACGTCTTGTGGAATGTAAAAAGGATGTAGTCATCCTCCTTGACTCCATCACCCGTCTTGCCAGAGCCTACAATACCTTGCAGCCCCACAGCGGCAAGATCCTTACAGGCGGCGTGGATGCCAATGCGCTGCACAAACCCAAACACTTCTTCGGAGCAGCAAGAAATATTGAAAATCACGGAAGTCTCACCATTATTGCCACCGCTCTTATTGATACCGGCAGCAGAATGGATGAGGTCATCTTTGAAGAGTTCAAAGGTACCGGTAATATGGAACTTCACCTTGACCGTCATCTTGTTGACCGCAGGATCTATCCTGCCATCAATATTGAACGCAGCGGAACAAGAAAAGAGGAATTGCTGCTCCATCCCCAGGAACTTCCCAGAGTATGGGCGTTGCGCAAGGCGATGAATGGGGTGCCTCCTGCCGAAGCAATGGAATTAATCATCGGCAAACTGAAAAAATGCCAGACCAATGCCGAATTTCTTATGACATTGCAGATATAGTCTGTAGTCAAATTTTCTGCCGGAAGAAATTCCGGCTTTTTTATTGCAGAAACAATATATCAGGAATAACAATTATAAAAGGAGAAAAAAATGCTGAAACTTCCTGCGATTTTTTCTGACGGAGCCGTTTTTCAGAGAAGAAAAGAGATAGCGGTATGGGGCTGGACAGATCCCAATACTTTTCTGGAATGTGAATTTGCCTCTCATAAACTCTATACAGTTTCCTCTCTTCTTTCCGGAAAATTTTCCTTTACTCTCCCCCCCATGGAAGCGGATCATAAAGCCTGTACTCTTAAGGTCCGCAACCTTACCAGTAATGAAGAGATCAAAGTAAAGGATATTCTCATAGGCGAAGTATGGCTGGCTTCCGGGCAGTCCAATATGGAATTTCATCTGGCAACATCCGGAATGCAGATGGAGGAATTCCAGGAGGAAGAACGCTCTGCGGAAGAGATCAATTTCTTGCGGATGTTTACTGTAAACAAAGATTCCATGGGAATCATTCAGGATGACTGTATCGGAAAATGGGAAGTATCGGAAAATTCCCTTGTCCCCCACTGGTCGGCTGTGGCATTGTGGTTCGGGAAAAAATTGCAGAAAGAGTTGGGAGTTCCGGTGGGTCTCATCAACTCTTCCTGGGGCGGGACTATCGTGGAAACATGGACAAGCAGGGAACGATTCTTTATGGATCGGAAACAGAAGGATATTATTCTTTCAGCTCTTCCCAATGCCTATACACAAAAAGCGTGGGATCAAGTGGATATGATTCTGAAAAGTCATGTTTCCGCGGCAGCGGATCTGGAAGGATATTTCCAGAGAACATGCACAAAAGATGAAGGGATCACAGAAAAAGCCGCAGCATGGATGAATGTGGACTTTGATGACTCCTCCTGGAAAGAATTGCGTGTCCCCGGTGACTGGGTCAAACAGGGAGCCGGGGAACATGGAGCATTCTGGTACAGAAAAGAGGTCACGATCCCGGAAAACTGGGAAGGCAAAGAAATTTTCCTGCGTATGTCCACCATTGACAAACAGGATTCCTGTTATTTCAACGGCGTGAAAGTTGGTGCAAGCGGAAAAGATTTTGAATATGTGGGAGCAAACAGAAAATATCCGGTTCCGGCAGAAGCGGTGAAAGCAGGAAAAGCTGTCGTTGCCATCCGTGCGTATTCTTTCATTTACGGAGCCGGTATTTACGGAGCCGGGGAAGAGTGTATTCTGGAACTTGCAGGAACAAAGGAACGCATCGAACTTGCCGGACTCTGGAAAGGCTGTCAGGAAACGATCGTTCCCACTCCGGACAATATTTTAAGTGCCGGAGGTACTTCGGTAGTCTGCAACCCCAATTTCCATACCAATCTTTTTAACGGCATGATCCACCCCCTTATCCCCTATTCTCTTGCCGGATTCATCTGGTATCAGGGGGAATCCAATGCAGGCAATACCGTTGCTCCGGGTGAAGTTCTGCCGCCCTCCATCCTCTACCGCAAAAAAATGGCAGATCTGATTGAGGACTGGAGATTCCGCTGGGGGGAAAAAAATCTTCCCTTTATCATGGTGGGGCTTGCCGGATATGAGGATGTACCGGAATATGTGGAAGACAGTTCCTGGGCAAGATTGCGGGAATCCCAGAGAAAATGTGCTTCCGGTCTGGAAAATGTGTATATAGGTTCTGCGGTTGACCGGGGGGAAAGAAATGACATCCACCCCAGAGATAAAAGAACTGTAGGCTACCGCCTTGCCTATCAGGCTCTTTACCATACCTACCACAGAAATGATATTGTTCCGGAAGGCCCCATGCCGGTGAAAGCAAGTCAGGAAGGAAATATTTTACGCATCGACTTTGATTTTGCAGACGGAATGAAAAGTTCCGATGAAAAAGAGATCAAAGGATTTTACATTGCCGGAGCAGACGGGAAATTTTTCCCGGCAAAAGCAGAGATTTCTGGAAAAAGTGTACGTCTTTGCAGTGAGGAAGTCCCCCGTCCCTGCCGTGTAAGATACGGCTGGAGCAATTTCCCGGTCTGTACTCTTGTCAACGGAGCTGAGCTTCCCGCCTTCCCCTTTGAGATGTGATACAGGGAAGAAGGAATAATAACAGAAAGACCGGAAGGAAACTATCCCCGTCTGTACCATAACGGACTTTTGCCCGTTTTATTCCTGATAAAACGGGCGAATTCCGCCTGCCGTGGAAATCCGGCAAGTTGGGAAATTTCTTTAATGCTCAAGAGGGAATTTTCAAGCAGTTCCAAACTTGTATCCAGTCTCTTCTGCAAAAGGAAGCGGTGCAGGGAACTACCGGTATATTGACGGAACAACCGGGATAAATGATCTTTGGAAATGTGATTTTCGGCGGCAATAAGTTTTATATCATAGTTTTTGCCGGGTTCTTTTGCAATTTTTTCTGCCAGTTCTGCAACGAAACGTACAGTGGGGTTGTGTTCTTTTTCCTGATGCATGGTGTCATAGAAAGCTGCAGCAAACTCTTCCGAAGCAAGGGCAAGAAGATACTTGCGGGAAGGCAGATGTGTTTTAAATAATTCCCACATTTTCTGATGCGTTTTTATAAGTTCCCGGCAATCCTTCAAAGGAATGAAGGGATACTCTTTTGAACAGTATTCATAAAAACTTTCCGCCATTCTTGCCGCTCTATCCCCTTTCATACTGAACCAGTAGTTTTCCCGCGGGACACCATTGACACACAGCCATGATCCATCTTCTTCCGGGCTTACGATATAAAGAAAGGGCATTTTGATATAGTGGATCTTATCCCCTCTTTTTCTCCCGCAGATCCCATCCCCAAGCATAAGTCCCACAGCCCAGCTTACACCGGGAGCATTTCTTTTTCCATCTGCGGTGAGAACTGCTTTGGAAACAAAAAAAATATCCAGATCATCAAAATAATTCATAAAATGCCTGTTTTTGCGAAATATTACTTATTTTTGCGTCTTGTAAAAATTATGTTTATGGAATATAATATACACATAAACCCTATAAAAATCAACGGAGGAAATCCTTATGAGCGACAAAATCAAACTTGGTGTTTTAGGCTGCGGTCCCCGGGGACTTCAGATGGCGGCTATTGCGAAACTTATGCCGGAAAGATTTGTTCTTTCCGCTATGAGTGATCCGGATGAAAGTGCTTTGGCAAAAGCAAAGGAAAAATTTACCGGAACAGAATTTTTCTCTTCCTCCGACGATCTTCTGGAAAAGGCAAAAATCGATGCCGTCATTACAGAGATCCCTCCTGCCATCCATACAGAATTTGTAGTGAAAGCTCTGGAAAAAAATATTCATGTACTGGGCGAGATCCCGGCGGTGGATTCCATTGAGGAAGGTGATTATCTCTGGAAAAAAGTCAATGAAAGCAAGGCTCTCTATATGTGTGCCTCCAACCCCAATTACCGGGCAAAGACTCTTTTCGGGAAAAAATTGAAAGAAATGGGACTTCTCGGCAAAATCGCCTACATCGACACCGAATATATGCATGATATGCGTAAATTCAAAGACGAATGGCGCAAAACTTACGAATCCTGCCGTTACTGCACCCACTCCCTGGGGCCCATTCTGGCTCTTACAGACGGCGCTGTATTTACCGATGTATCCTGCATGAGTACCTATGACCGTATCGGCTGCGGAAGATCCCACAATGCCATGGTTGCGATCCTGCACACAGCCGACAATATGGTGGTGCGTTTCCTGACAGCCTTCGCCCTCCCCTATAAAGGACCTGCCCATACAACCAGGATCCTTACCGACCGGGGGATCGTGGAATTGAGAAATGATAATGCAAGACTCTGGCTGGAAGGCCTCAATGAATTTTCTGCAAACAATGATTTTCTGGAGATCCCCTTTACTCCCGGCGGAGCGTCCAGACCTTCCGGCATGAAGATCATAGATGAGGATCTTTTCAGATATGCCCACTACGGCCACAATGGCAGCGACATCCTTATGATGGAAGATTTTGCCGATGCTGTACTCAACAACAAGCCCTCCCCCATCGGCATCAAAGAGGGGCTTGCCATGACTCTTCCCGGCATCTATGCGGCCCAATCCGCAAAAGAAGGCGGAGCATTGAAAAAGATCATCTATCCCTGGGATAAGGAATAAGGGAAACGTAAATAACAAAAGGGCTGCGGTGTACCGTTCAAGGTTACTGCCGCAGCCCCTTTTATTTTTATATCTCCGTTTTTCAGATCTCAAAGATCTCCACATCATCTATATAACAAACTCCCGGAACCTTTCCGGCAGGAGAGATCAATACCGAAAAGAAACTTGCTTCCGCAGGCGGGGCAAAAATGAATTGAGTTGCTCTTTTCCAACCATCGTTCAACGGTTCATCAAAGAAAGTACGCAGATTTTCCATGTGACTGCACCAGGAATTTTTCGCATTTCTCCACTGAACACTCATTACCGGATTCCCTTCCCCTTTGATAGAGGCACGAATAAGATAAGTCTTACCCTGTTTGAGTTTTATATTCTGGATAAGGGTTCCTTTGGCAAGATTGACAGCCTTGATACAGCCGCTATTGTTTCTGCCGCCGTCTTTACTGTACTGGAAAGAGGCATTTTTGCTGTCTTTGGGAAACCAGTAACTCCATCCGGGCACATCTTTAAGGGAAGTTACTCCCGGAGCCGTATCTTTATTTTTGCTTTTTCTTACCTGTGAAAAATCCCCATTGACAGCAATATTGTTTTTGGCGATCTTCCCTTTGTTTGCCCACTCCACGGCTGTAAGATAGGGGTTCTGGGCGTAAGTAATGGCATCATAGATCCCGGGAAGAGCATTTTCCCAGTAAGGACCTTTATATTGAGGATATTTTTTCAGAGATTTTTCTGCCCATTTCTTATAGGGGATCTCATACCATTTTCTGGAAGAACTGAATGTCCAGACATAACAATCGGAAAATTCTGCGGCTACCACAGCATTGGCACGGAAGTATTCCAGAGCGGTCAAATCTGCTCTTTTAAGGGCATAGATCCCGGAAGGCTGGATAAAAGCATCAATAAAGATTGCCGGAGCAAAAAGGGTCTGGGCACGCAGTTTGGCATGATTGACAGGGTCAATAAGTCTTTTGTACCGGTTGGCACGGATGGCTCTGAAACGGTTGTAGGAAATCTGTCCTTCATTGGCTTTGTAGCAATGATCTTCCATACCGTCATGGATTCTTGCTGTGGGGGAAATTTTATCATAGATACCATTGATAAAGCCGGAAAGAAGTCCGGTATGGGAAATCATCAGTTTTTTCTCCAGAAGTTCCGGAGTATGCTGACTCATGGCAGGATCCAGTTCCAGCCAGAAATAGGCAAGGATATTGATATTCTCATACCCTTTGCAGATGGCA
>JAZKZE010000073.1:0-15354 GCA_045612485.1 Victivallales bacterium
CCCATTTTCCACGATATTCGTTGCCGTACCCCCACTGGAGATGCACATATAGCCACGGCTATTGACTGTGGTGTAGTTAGCCGTTCCTTTGTAGATTCCCATCCAGCCGCCGGAATTGATTGTGGTTTTATCAGCCATTCCTCCGCTGTAGATGTACATAGAGCCAGAGGTGTTGATCGTGGTACTGTTAGCCGTACCCCCACTGTAGATGTACATAGCGCCTTCATAGTTGACCGTGGTGTTTATTGCCACTGTATTAGAGTGTACGGTCATAGCTCCAGATAAAGTCAAACCTGATATTGTATTGGAAGCAAATGTAACATTTGCTCCAGCTGCAACCGAAACATATCCCCCATTTTCCACGATATTCAAGGCCGTTCCGCCGGAAGAAACAAGAAAATGGCCGCTGGAATTCACTGTGGTATAGTTAGCCACCCCGCCGTTGCGAACGTCAAGCCCTCCGTCTGAATTCACCGTGGTATAGTTTGTCACACCTTCGGATTCAACAATAAGCCCTCCGTCTGAATTCACCGTGGTATAGTTAGCGGTCGCACCGGAAGAAACCCAGAGATAGCCGTCTGAATTCACCGTGGTATAGTCAGCGTTTCCGCCGGAGGAAATAAACACATGGGCGTTATTGACTGTGGTCGTATCTGCCATACCGCCGGAAGAAATATATATTACCCCTCCATTGAGAATTGTATTTTCCGCCGTTCCGCCGTTTTTAATTTCTACAGATCCGTCATTTACCGTAGTGTTTTCGATACTGCCGCCGGAGGAAACATAGAGCCCACCATCGGAATTGACGGTAGTATTTTTTGCCGTTCCACCGATTTTAATTTCTACAATTTCGTCATTTACCGTGGTATTTTCTGCATTTCCGCCGTAGTCTATTTCCATATAACCGCCGGAATTGACGGTAGTACTGTTGGCAGTCCCGCCGGAAGAGATGATCATATAGATGCCGGAATTAACCGAATACCCTGAAATATAAGCATCTTTCATTTCAAAAGCAGACCCGTTGGAGGTACCTTGAATATATGTATCAGGTGCTACGGCAAGCCTGAAGCATCCACCATCTAATACCTTGATATCTGTTGCCGTTCCACCGGAGAAGATTAACATAGAACCACTGGAATTTACCGTTGTATTGACAGCCGTTCCACCGGAGTAGATGGTCATGTAGTTGCCGTAATTGACCGAATACCCTGAAATATAAGCATCTTTCATTTCAAAAGCGGACCCGTTGGAGGTGCCCTGAATATATGTATCGGGTGCTAGATCAATCAGTAACCTTCCACCATTTAATACCTTAATATCTGTTGCGGTTCCGCCGGAGTTGATACACATATAACCGGATGAATCTACAGTCGTATTGTCAGCGATCCCGCCGGAATAGATGGTTATATATCCGCGGGAATTGATTGTGGTATTGTTTGCTGTTCCACCGGAGGAGAGGTACATATTGCCGTAGGAATTGACTATGGTATTGTCAGCGGTTCCGCCGGAGTGGATGGTCATACTGCCGTAGAAATTGACTATGGTATTGTCAGCATTTCCGCCGGAGGAAATAAGCATGGAATTATTTCCTGTATGATAGAGTTCCGCCCCGGAAATCACTGTTCCGGAAGAGGTGAGAGTACCGCTGCTGTAAATGAATACGGCAGGATCCTGTGGTGCTTCATAGGACTCGATACTCAAGGCAAGATTTCCATCTTTCTGATCGAGAGAGTAGGCTTTTTCATTATATATGAACTCTTCCCCGTTGACAGTGATCGTTCCAAAATCTGTCGTTCCGTCGCCGATGGTGATGCTTCCGGTAAAGGAATCTGCGCCCTGTGCAAGTTTATATTCCCCGAATTCCTGATCGGCGGAAACGGTAATGGTATAGGTGGGAATTCCAATGATATTGTAAAGATCATCAATAAGATAATCATCTTCCGCCGTTCTTCCGGTAAGGGTAAAATCAATAATGCTTTCGCCATATACCAGAACCCGTTCAGCATTTTTTATTTGAAGAGTTCCCCTGTGGATCCCGCCACTGAGTGTCAGCCAGCCTCCCTCTTCAACCGTAGTATTTTCCGCAACCGTACCGGATTCGATATACATAAAGCCATCGGAATTGACGGTAGTATTTTTTGCCGTTCCGCCGTTATAAATTCTTACAGCTCCGCCATTTACCGTAGTGTTTTTGATACTGCCGCCGGAATCAACATAGGGCCCACCATCGGAATTGACGGTCCAACCGGAAATATACGCATTTTTCATTTCAAAAGCAGAACCATTGGAGGTGCCCTGAATATATGTATCGGGAGCCACGGTAATTCCCAACGCTCCTTCATATTGCACATTGATATTTGTTGCGGTCCCCCCGGATGCGATAGTCATATAACCTCTGCTGATCACTGTTGTACTGTCCGCAGTTCCTCCGGATTCCACATACATATAACCACCCATATCACTTACAGTTGTACTGTCAGCCGTCCCGCCGGAGTAGATGGTCAAAATTCCGCCGGAATTGACTATGGTATTGTCAGCATTTCCGCCGGAGGAAATAAGCATGGAATTATTTCCTGTATGATAGAGTTCCGCCCCGGAAATCACTGTTCCGGAAGAAGTGAGAGTACCGCTGCTGTAAATGAATACGGCAGGATCTTGCGGTACTTCATAAGACTCGATACTCAAGGTAAGATTGCCGTTTCTCCGTAAAAGGGAATACTTTCTATCATTATATATAAGGGTTCGTCCCGTAACGGTAATTGCTCCGTAAGAAGTTGTCGTGTCGCTGATGGAAATACTTCCGGAAAAGTTTTCCGCCCCCTGTGCAAGTTTATATTCGCCAATTTCCTGATCTGCTGAAACGGTAATGGTATAGGTGGGTGTTCCGGTGATCCGGGAAAGATCATTGATGAGATAATCATCGGAAGTGGTTCTTCCGGTAAGGGTAAAGTCAATGATACTTCCGTCGCCAATGGAAAAAACTGCTCCTTCCCCGATTTGCAGACTGCCTTTGTGGAACGCTCCGAAACCAACAGTAATTGTGCCGCCGGAATTCAGAACCGTATTATTGGCGATCCCCCCGGAAACAATATTTACACGCCCGCCGGAATTGACAACCGTATTATTGGCGGATCCGCTGCCGGAACCCATAACTCCGATTCGCAGTACTCCGCCAGCATTTACGATAACATCATTTGCTGTCCCTTCGTTGTAAAGCTGTATGATGCCCTGAGGCTGGCTCTGCATGCTGCCGTTGCCAACAGTGACATGGTTTACAGTGCCGGCTCCCACTGCAAAATTTCCGGAAAGAACGGTTGCACTGTTTATGACATATCCGGGAGAAAGGGTTATTACCCCGCCGTCAAGTACAACATTATTTACAGTGCCTGCTACTTTGCTTTCTCCGGAAATATATGGATTGAAAGTGATTCTGCCATTGTTTATTGTAACATCATTGACGGTTCCGCCTGTAATCTGTAAGATGGCAGAGGAGTTTACCGTGACATGATTTGCCACTCCGTCGGAAGAGATGAGCATCCTGCCGCCGGATGTTGTGCCGTCACCGGTCAGAAGCGTACTGTTTGCAGTTCCTCCGGAGAAAACCTGTATGAATCCCAAGGTGGAAACGGTAGTATTTTTTGCTTTCCCGCCGGAGGAAATAAGCATGGAATTATTTCCGCCATCGTAGAGTTTCGCTCCGGAAATCACTGCTGCGGAAGATGTAAGGGTGCTTCCGCTGTAAATAAATACAGCCGGATCTCCCGTTGCATCAGGATCCAGAATACTTAAAGTAAGATTGCCGTCTTTCTGATCCAGAGAGTACGTTATGTCATTATACGTCACATCGCTCCCGTTGACGGTGATCGTACCGTAAGAAGTTGTACCGTCGCCGATGGTGATGCTTCCGGAAAAGGATGCCGCGTTCTGTGCAAGTTTATATTCCCCGAATTCCTGATTATTGGAAACTGTAATGGTATAGGCGGGAGTTCCGGAAATCCGGGAAAGATCATTGATGAGATAATCATCGGAAGTGGTTCTTCCGGTAAGGGTAAAGTCGACCGTTGATCCTTCGTAGGCGGAAACAATGGCGCCGGCTTCCATTTTCAATGTTCCCTTGTGGACTCCTCCGGATAAAAGTTTCAACCCTCCGCCGGATTTGACGGTGGTATTTTCCGCAGTTCCCCCGCCGGTGGAGGTACGCAGCAGTCCTCTGGAAGAAATAACGGTATTGACTGCCGTTCCGCCGTGATAAAGATAGACAGCCCCGCCGTTCAGGATCGTGTCAGAGGCTACGGAACCTTCCGACACACTCATAAAGCCGCTGTTCAAAGTGGTGGACAAGGCTTTGGCACCGACGGCGCAAAGTACAAGACTTCCCCCATCGAGTGTGGTGCTTACCGTAATTCCGGCATTGTAGATCGAACCGGTCACAGAATCAATAAGAGTGTTGGACGCTGCGCCGCCTCCGGCGATACTGAGGGTGGCATGTTCACCGAGAACGGTATTTGTGACAACTCCCGCAGACAGGACTTTCAGTACACCATACTCATTTATGGTGGTATCATTGGCAGTTCCCCCGCTAGAAACATGCATAGAATCATTACCCGCCAACGTGATCCCGCTGGAAATCACTCCCGAACTTATATTGTACACCGCCATTTTCTCCCGCACCTGTCTGCCTGAAGGCATATAGTTTATATGTTAACACACAATACTATAGCACATAATGCAGTTTTTTTCAAGAAAAAAACAGGGATACCGGACTATTTTCCGCTGTCGGAATCTTTCTTTTCCGAGCCTTTGATCACAAGGTATAAACTGCTTAATGTCATAAAGAAGGATGCCGCAAACTGCCAGGAGAATTTTTCACCAAGAAACAATATGGAAAACAAAATCGCCAGAACCAGGGAGAGATAACCGAAAGCTCCCAATACCCCTGCCGGAAGATACTTTGTCGCCCCCACCCATGCAGGTATGGCAAATCCGGCAGCCACCGTTCCCAGATAGAGCGTTCCCCAGAATGTGGTTTCCGGCATCTTTTGCCATATATCCCCTGTCCATGCCGCTGGAATAAACAGAAAAACAGAGGCAAAAAGCATGGAAAATGCAGTACAGGTAATGGCACCGTATTCATCGGTAGGTTTCACGGCTATAACGGTATACAGCCCCCAGGACAACCCCGAACACAAGGCAAGAATGTCCCCCAGGATCATACTGCCGCTTCCAAAGGTATCCATCCCCGGTTTGAACAACACAAGGACAACGCCCGCAACCCCCAGCAATGTACCGGATATATTCCATTTATTCAATTTTTCCTTCAGAAAAAGTGTGGCAAAAATCACCGTAAAGACCGGAGCGGAAGCTCCGAAAAGCGCACTTCTTCCGGCGGTGGTATATTTCAGGGAAAGTGTCTGGCAGAACCCTTCCAGTGTGATACCGATAAATCCCAGAACAAGAAAGATATACCATCCTTTTTTCAGTACACTGAAAAGTTTCTTTCTTTCCTCTTTCCGTAAAAGCTGAAAGATCAGCAATACGATACCGCCAATAAAAAAGCGGTAAAATGCTAATGTTGCAGCATCAAAGGTTCCCGGTTCATTTCCATAAATATAACGGCATACCACCGACTGGCTTCCCCAGGCGGTCACCGCACTTGCCGCAAGTAATATCCCAAGAAAGAGATTTTTCTTTTCATTGATCTTTTCCATAAATGCACTCATTCTTTCTCCTCCTCTTTTTCCATATAGACCCGGGCCTTTGCCCCCCACGCTTTTCTGTACTGAAGCGGAGTAAAGCCTTCACATACTTTCATGGTGAGAAGGTTGAAGCCTTTACGGACTCCCGCTTTGAAAAGAAAGGGTGCCATAAATTCCCCGTCGGAAGGTGGTTCTATCTCAAAATATTTTTTCCCGTTTACAAAACATTCCGCCCCGTCACTGGCACTTACTGCAAAAGTTGCCGTTCCTTCCTCTTCCGCCCAGACACGGAAATATACATAGCAAAGCACATCTTTCATGGGACCGAAGTGGTGCATAAGGTCATAATAGGAATCGTGACCTGCCTGCAACTCCTGCGCCATGGCAAGATTTTCCTTTTCAGAAAGATCTTCCGGCAGAAATTTCTGTAAAGAAAGTTCTTTACGGAAATCATAAGGATACGGACAGGATGTCTTTACCTGATAGACCGGGAGAAGCTTCCTTTCCGCCGCAAGGGGGAAGGCAGTCAGACGCAGCGGGGATGAACCGTAACGGCGCAGGGTAAGCATTTCTTCCCCTCCTTTCTGCCGGAAGAATAACGGTATTTCCGGAGTATATCTGCCATCTTCCAGTCTGTCAAAATCACTGACAGGATACCCTTTGATCTTCAGAAATACTCCTTCTTCATCCCTGCCGGATTCTATGGAAGTATTTTTTCTTACCGCATAATTCCAGTTTCCTTCCGGAGTAATATCGTGGGGGGTGAATCTCCCTTCTTCCATCTGAATATCCCTGCACGCCACCGGCAGGGAAAATACCAGGGGCCCCATCTCAAAATAAGTCCAGTACCGTTCACATTTCTGTACGGGAGTCATGGCAAGAAGCACCTGTACCGTATCGCCGTTTTTCCATTTTCTTGTAATGGTAACGAAAGAACCGCTTTTCAGAACCGCATTTTTTTCCTCTTCAGCATTGATCAGAAGAGAAGCATTTTCACACCATGCGGGGATCCGGAAGGTAAAGGGCATTTCCAATTCCGGAATATTTTCCTCCAATGTGAAGCGGAAAAGAATATTTCCCTCTTCCGGATAGGCGGTCTCTTCGGTAATGGTATATTTCTTATCCTGATATATCCCGCTGTATTTTGATGCTCCGTACATTGCCGCCACCGGAGCCTCATTTTCATCCAGCATCCAGAGATGCAGGACAAAGGAGGGCAATGCCCGCTGGATATTTCCGGCACAGCACTGGGTACTGTGGGTAGCCCTGAACTGCCGGGAATCATCCTGTCCGCGGAAATAGAAGGTGTGATTGGAGTATTCCGTACAGATCAGCTGATTGGGACTTGAGTAGTAAAGAAGGGCGGAAAAATCTTTATTGACAGCTCCGGGCAGGGCATTGTAAATGATCTTTTCGATCCTGTCCGCATAATGTGCCCTGCCGGTCGCCTGAAGGAAATAGCCCAATGCCCAGGTAAAATCGGTTATGGTACAGCTTTCATACCCCTGTAACGGATCTTTCCCGGCAAAATCTTCATTGCTGCTGGGCAGCCCGGGGATCTGTTCATGGCGTTGCAGGACTTTTTCCAAACCTTTTTCCGCACCTGCCAGATATTCATTTTTCCCGGTATAAAGGTAAAGAAGAACAGGGATCTTTACTTCTTCACTGAAAGTAACTCCGTGCAAAGCAAAATTTTTCCCGGAGGAAAGTTTGTTCCAGTGCAGTTCAAATTCATTATCTGTACGCAACGTAAACTTTTTATTGTGTTTTTCATAGATGGATACGGCTTTTTCCAGAAGAGAAGAGTCTTTTGTTTCCCCGTAAGTAAGAAGTATCCCTTCCAGAGCATTCACATGCCGGAATTCGCCGGCAAGCCGTTCTTCATCCAATGCCAGAAAATGTCTGTGCAACGAATCAAGGATCATCTTATCCTTTGTGAGTTTGTAATAGAAAAAACATGCCCGGAAAAACACCACCATGGGCCATTCGGAGGGCGATTCATTGAAACAACGCCCCAGAATTCCTTTTTCATCCGGGTGTTCAAGGGTATAGAACAGATTCCTTCTGAAAAGGGCGGTCTTTTCCTCATCATCCAGCAAGATCCCCAACCGCAGTAATCCATCCAGCAGATAAGCACTCTGTTCATAGGGCCACCATGCTTCTGCAAGATGCGGGATCGTGGTATCGTCATGGCAGATCGGGGACATCTGGATGACTCTTCCCACCCCGCCGTCCCACATGGGGGTATCGAAAGGATAACCCATTGCTGTATAATTGCCTGCCAATCCTCTGTTCTGGATCTCAAGAAGAGTTTTTGTATTTCCTTCCGGCTTGATCCCGCCGGGAAATATTTCATGGAATTTTCCGTAATACATCTTTTGTTATGACTTTCTTTTTATTGCTGTATGATTTGATTTTTTTATAAACTCAATCTTCCGCTGCCCGATACAAGAAATTTCCGGGGGAGGGCAGTTCTTCCGTAATAAATATCCAGCATACACTCCAAAGCATATTCTGCAAGAGGATCGTTTTTGCCGTACAGGAAACTTCCGATCATTTCCGGATAGGGCAGATATTCCGATTCCGGCATATCCACAAGGATGAATGGCCTCTCTTCCGCCGGGATCATCTGCTCAAAATAATAACGTGCCACTCCGGAAAAATAATCCGGGGAAAGAAACAATAAATCCTCTTTTCCCAGAGAATGTTTTTTCAGGATATTTTCCAATCCCCTGTATCCGTCATTATCTTCTCTGAACTCAAAAATGCAATCTTTCTCCTCTTTGCCGGCTTCTATTGCTCCGGCAATGATCCCCTCCTTTACATTCAGCGAACCCCGTACCTCCTGCCGCAATACAGCGGCAAAATGCCGGAAAATACGCTTCTTCTGCAAAGAGGCAAGTTTATTCTTTACATCGGAAGATAATGCTGTTTCCAATACATTTACCGGTTCCTTCAAAAGATAGTTGCCCAGCACCATAAACGGGATTTTGAATGTATGCAGATTTTCCACAAGCGCATCATTCACCTGTCCGGTAACGATAATGGCGTCCGGACGACACTCTTCCACCCAGTTCTGTAAAGGGATCGCCTGTTCCCCGGAATTCAGAAGGATCTGTATATCATATTTTCCCGCCTGACGGATAAGTGTGCAGAAACAGCGTAGGGGGAAGGATTCATTTAATGGCATTTTCCAGTTGAGAAAACCAACGGCAAGTCTCTTCCTGTGCAAACCTGCCGGAAGTTTGTTTGCTACAAAATAACCGGATTTCGGACGGGATACCACAAGTTTCTCTTCCGCAAGGTTTTTGAATACGGAAACCAGAACCTGACTGCTTACCGCAAACCTTTTGGCAAGTTCCCGGATACTGGAAAATTTATCCCCTTCCTTCAATCTGCCGCTTATGATCTCCTCCCGCAGAAGGGAAGATATCCTGCTTGTATTACTTTCCTGTCCCCTGTATTTCATAGGAATATCTCTCTTACTTTACAGGAATGATCTGTATATCATCCACAAGCACTTCCTTACGTTCCTTATGGAAGTTGCGGACAAAGATCCAGCAGAATTCACCGGGGGCATTTCTTTTGAAGTTAAATTCTATTTTATGCCATTTCGTACTGTCAAGTTTATCCCCCCGGTATTCCACAAGTTTGACTGTTCCCGCTCTTTTGCCGGAAAGATCGTGGCGTATCACATCAAATTGCACTCTTCCGGGGCCGGAAACTTTTGCAGAAAATCTGAATTCCAGTTCCTTTCCGGAACAGTCAAAACGGTTGAGGATACAGCCGTAAAAGAGTTTTACATATCTGTTTTGTGTACTTCCTTCATGGAAAGGCATAATAAGTTTGCCCGGTTCATTATCCTGTACCTGCCAGAACTTCGGGGAGATTTTTTCCGGGAATTCCCATTTTCCGCTTTTTTCCGGACGGGGCCGGGTCTCATCCAGAGAACCATTGGACCATCCGGCAATATTGCGTTCTGTTCCGTCGGGGGAAGTACTGCGCAGATCGTAAACAGTCCATAAGGTTCTTCCGTTATAATTATTTCTGCCCCCTGCGGAAAGAAGATATTTTCTGCCGTCTTTTGTTGTGACACACACATCCATAAAGATCCTTGCTCCGGAAAATACAGGAGTATTGAGCTTGCAGGAAGGAAGGATGATCTCCCATGTATTGATTCCGTTCTTTTCCTTTATGGCGGAAAAGGCCTGTTTTTTTCCGGAAGAGATCACACTTGTTTCTCCTTCTTTTCTGCCGTCAAGGATAAGATCGATTTTTGCTATATTGTCATCTTTTTTCCAGGAAAGGGCAAAAACGATCCTATCATCTTTTCCTGCCGCACCGCGGATACTTACAAGAGGTTTTTTTGCTGAATTTTTTTCCTTTTCCGCAGCAAAACAGGAGATCTCTTCGGCGTTTTTCCAGAATTTTTCCTTTGTGAACCCGTCGGCAATAACTTTTTCCCCGGTAAGGAACAGGGCGAAAGTAGTAAGTTTTCTCTCATTTTCCGCCCGTACTTCCTTATATTTTTTCCGGAAGAAAAGCATTTCTTCTTCAATATGCTTTCTGCTTCTTACATCTCCGGAGGCTGCTTTCAGTGCCTTATTTAAAAGTCCCTCCAGTTTTTCTGCAACAAAGGGGGAGGCGATCAATCTTGCCGGATCACTTCCGTCATGGCCCCAGCCGAAACACCCGGCAGCATTTCTGAAGGCTTTTTCCCGCAGAATATGGTATTCTTTCATACCCTCTTTCCAGCCTTTCCCATAGTACAGGGAACCTGCTTCCTCCATAAGAAGATCGTAATCTGCTTCCGGGTTCCACAGCAGTACGGAGGCGGCATATAATCCCATCCAGTTCATTTTCCATGTGTAACGGGTATGGACGGGACGTTTGTTATGTTTGGCAGGATAGTTGCCGTCAGGGGGATAATTGCCGATAAATACGCCGTCAAGTCCAAGTAACTTATATTCTTTGATCCTGTCTGCATAGGCTTTCCCCATAGGCAGATAAAATATGGAAAGAGCGTCCTCCACCTGATCCCAGGAGGCCTGAATATTGGGGATTTTTTTCCATTCTTTCATCATACCATATATGGAACTGTTTACCGGACAGGTCCCGTCGGTAAAATCATGGCGCATACAGTGACGGTTATAGACCAGCATCACAGAAAGTCTGGGATCGGGTTTGTGTTTATCCGGAACCATATTGAAGTTCTGATATGCCCAGCCCCACAGATCGGCATTGGGGTATTTATCCAGTACGGGGGAGGTGATTTTGTTCACAAAATACCAGTACCGGTTGGGGACTTTGATCCTTGCACGGAAACGGGGTACAGGGTCAAAGGTATCACATTTTTCACATTCGCACCAGCTGGTCACATCGTTATTGCCCACAATAAAACAATGATTGCCGGAATGATGTTTTTCCTGCCATGTCATCAGATTTTCTGTCATGCGTTCCGCCAGTCCCTCTGCTGCAACACAGGGATTATACTGGGCAAATCTGCCGAATTTACGCTGTTTTCTGATAATGGGGAAATATTCCGGATGTTCTTTCTGCAATATTTTCAGATCTTCTCTTGCTTTCTGACCTGTTTTTGTGATCCATGCCCCTGTCATAAGCTGGTCAAAAGCGTGTCCGCCGTGACGGTATTTTCCACCACGTTCCGCAAAGTATTTTTTCGCCGCAGGGGAGAGATTTGTACTGTTGCCGGTGATCTGCATATTGTTGTTTACCAGCCAGTCCCAGGTGTCGGAAAGAAAACTGTTTACCGCAACAGCCCCCAGGATCTGGGTACGGATTGCAAAGGCGGGATTTTCCACTTTCAGCATAGGGGAAATGGATAAATCATCCATTTTTGTTATGTATGTACCATCCTCACCGGGAGTGAGAAAGCGGATTTTTCCATATCTTCTCAAAAAGGTATTGACTCCATACAATACTCCCATAGGGTCTTTTCCGTATATGACCGAACGTTTGCCCTTTGCGTCAAAAGAAAGAAGAAAGCCCTCCTTTTTCACTTTTGCAGCAAAATCTTTTTCCTTTTTGTCAAGCTGTCTTATATCTGTGGTAAGAAGGATCACCGGTTTTGAACCTGCTTTTTTAACGATGGCAGGCGGGATATTCTTACCGATTTTTCCCGTATAACGGGCAAGATTTTCCGCAGCATGACGCATAATGGGATCATTGCCGGCTTGGACGATCTCAAAGGAAGGTTTGCCCTCTTTCAGAATGGGGAAGGAAGCTCCTTCAAGTACATAGGAAGAAAAGAGTACCGCAAAAGAAGAACAAATGGAAAAAAGTCTTTTCATCATTATTTTCCTTTCAGGATAAGTTCCGTAAAGAATGCCGCATTGTGGAATCTTCCGCCGGAAGAACTGGAAAGTTCGTTTTCAATACCGTATCTTCCCCCTTCGATCCTTCTGGATCTTGCCACATTGATCTTCCAGATATCCCCGGGACGGCATTTCATACGCATGGTGCTTGTGGGAATACGCATTTCAATGACCCAGGAGTCTTTATTGCGGCGTACTTTGAATTCCGCATTGGACGACCATTTGTCATCTTCATTGCTTACGCCCCAGATCTTGTATCCGTCATAATAATTGCCGCCGGAAGTGATACAGATATGGAAATAATCCTGATTGAGATAGGGGTGATGGATGAAAAATTCCATTTCATTATCCACCCATACATCGCCATCATGTTTGGTACTGTTATGGATGATCTTATCCATTTGCGGTTCAGAAGCCACTGCCCCGATATAAAGGTAATCCGGCTCATGGATGACTTTGAAATATGTCTGGGGTTTGGCAAGTTTACTTCTTCCCTGACCGCTTGCCATTGCCGTAAAGGAGGTGACTTTTTCCGCTTTTTTCCAGTCAGCTTCATCCAGAACTCCGTCCAGAACGATTTTTTCCGTCCGGGGGAGGGCGGTAATGGCGGGACGGCGTTTTTTATACTCCTCAAGGAAATATTCCCACTGTTTTTCAAAGTAGAAACGTTCTCTGGCAACATGGGCGGCGGCTCTGGGATCAAAGATGACCGCACTTTCCGCAGAGGCAAGAAGGGAACGCAGTTTATTGTGTACTTTCGGATCTTTCAACAATATTCCCGGATCGGAGCCGGAGTTGCCCCAGCCCATACATCCTTCCGCTTCCTGTTCTGTCTTCAGAAGGAGGGCGCAATATGCCTTCATCCCTTTTTTCCAGGCAGCTCCGTAATACAGGGAACCTGCTTCATCCAGTTCCTTTTCCCAGGGACGGTTCACATCCCACAGAAGACGGCCGGCTATATATACACTTCTCCACATCTGATACCAGGTGTGTCTGGGGTGCATCCGGTAGGAATCATGTCTTTTGCCGTATGTTCCGTCCGGGGGATAGTTGCAGATCATCATTCCGTCCATATTCATCTTTTTCATGTCGATGATATTTCCTGCCATGATGTTTTCAAAGGGCTGGTATTTTACCGCCATACCGTCTTCCACCTGTTCCCAGGTGCATTTTTTGTTGGGGTATGCCTGCCAGTTTCTGAAATATTGGAGATAAACTCTGTTACGGATACATTTTGGATCGGTAAGCAGATGCCGGTAGCAGCGGGCATTATAGGTAAGCATAATGGTGAAACGGGGATCCGGCCTGACATTTCCTTTGGGGGTATCCTGAAAATTCTGATATGCCCACCCCCAGAGTTTTGCATCGGGGTATTTTTCAAAAACCGGAGCTGCAAGAGTATTGAGGAGAGTCCAGTACCTTGTGGAAATCATCTGTTTTTCTTTTTCTGCGGGAGGATCGATCTTACTGCAAACTTCACACTGACACCAGATGGTGTTGTCATTATTGCCGATCACAAAGAAACTTGCGGGATTTTTCCGCATCTTTTCCGCTGCCAGAAAAAGATTGCCTCTCATCAGATCATAAAGTCCTTTATGGGCAAGACAGGGGTTGTTCTGACCGAATCTGCCGAACTCCCGTTTACCGTTGATGATGGGGAAATATTCCGGATGTTTTTTCTGGAGCAACTCAAAATTTTTCCTTCCCTGGATCCCCGTACAGCTGATCCAGGAACCTGTCATCAGACTTGCCACAGCGTGCCCGCCTTTGTAAGTACCTCCGGCACGGTCAAGGAGATAATCTGTTCCATTATTGGCGATCACATCCGCTCCGGAAGCGATCCACATATTGTTCCGTACCATCCAGTCCCAGGTATATTTGAGAAAACTGTTCACATTGGCGGAACCGAAAATCTGGGAACGGATGGAAAAAGAGGGATTATGTACTTTCATTCCTTCCGGAATGGAAATTACTTTCTTTACCTTATAATATTCCCCGTCAGGACCGGGAGTCACCCAGCGGATTCCACCGTGAGTTTTCAATATTTCGTATGCTCCATACAATACTCCTCTTGCCATTTTTGCATAAATGACAGTACGAACCGGGGTGGTACTGATAAGAAATCCGTCATCCCTGATTTTTTTCGCTTCTTGCTTTTCCGCTTCTGAAAGCGTTTTAATATCTTGTGTCAGAATGATATTATGCAAATTTTTGATTTCTTTTCCGGAAATTTGCGGCTTTTTCCCGTCAGAAATCTTTCCCAGATACAGGGAAAGTTCCTTTGCCGCATGTTTTACAACTCTGTCAGATGCGGGTGCAACAACGATACTTGCAAGACTCTTGCCGTTTTTCATAAGATCTGCTCCGGTGAGCATATTGCCTGTCAATGAGAACGCGGACAGGAACAACATCATCATTTTTATGCTTTTGTGCATAAATATCTCCTTAACTTTATATATCTGTTATACTCTGTTATATATTTATGAAAGACACTTTTTTCCGTGGGAGGCAGCTATGGTCAGAAACCGAAGATTTTAGGTGTTCCGCTGCAGGGGTAACAGTCAAAATATTCCCTGTAGGTAAGTCCGTTGGCTGTATAGATCTTTATCCGCCCCACATTTTCTGCATGACCGTCATTGAAAAGAAGTTGAAGAGTTCTTCCAGAGTGGACAAAGGCTTTACTGAATTCATCAGAGTGGGCACTTGCCGCACATTTGAGCATGGCAAGGGAGGAAGGCATTTTTACAGAACTTGTTTTGTAATAGTAGTTGACTTCATCACGGATCGTCACATACTTATCTTTACCGTTCAACTGTGCGCCCCCCTGTTTGCAGCTTGCCCGGTTGGAGATATTTACTGTAGCATAATTTCCGCCGTTTGTCCCGGGATTGAGTTTTGTTACATTAAGCTGTCTCTGGCAGGTGGCTTTTTTCTGGAGAGAAGCAAGATCCGGAAAAGCATTGTCCAGTCCTGCGTACTCTTTATTGGTACTCTGGTCACGGAAAAGAAGGATCCACCATTTCTGACTTTCCTTGCGGATCGTGGCAGCACCCAACCACCAGGATTTTTTTGCGTCCGTGTAGTTGTATATCACAAAGTAATTCTGTTTCAGATTGTTTTTACATTTTATGTCGTATGCCAGACCTCTTGCTTTGCTCAATGCCGGAAGCAGCATACTTGCCAGAATGGCGATGATGGCAATAACGACCAAAAGTTCAATCAGCGTGAACGCTGATTGGGTGAAGATGTGAAGGTGTGGAGAGTTTGCCTGCGGGAAACGTGAAGGGCGCCCTGACGGGGGTAAGGGTGTGCAGTTTTTATGG
>JAZKZE010000074.1:0-2334 GCA_045612485.1 Victivallales bacterium
CCCCCCATAACATTTCCCAGAACGGAACCGCCCCAGATAGAGGTAGTCAGCACTCCCAGAGCAAATCCCTGTTTGTCATCCGGGGTATTTCTTGCCACCATCATCTGACTGGATGCCGTCGTCCCGGCACAGGCGGCGGTAATGAAACGCAGCAGGATAAATACCCATACATTGGTGATATATGCCATGACAGGAAAGATGAACGCCGTTACAAATGTCCCCCGGAAAAGCATGGGACGCACCCCCCATTTATCGGAAAGAGTCCCCCAGATGGGATTGAATACGGCATAAGCTCCTGTTCCAATAAAATTGAACATGGTCACATACATGACCAGATCTTTTTCGTCTGTCACATGCAGTACATCCCTGATAAACAGCGGTACATAAGGGATCATCGCAGAAAATCCGGCAAAGATCAGAAGCTGGGAAAACCACAGCATCCACATATTCAACTGCCAGTTGACCTGTTTATCGACCCCGGGGGCAATAAGTGTACTTTTCTGCATATTTTTTCCGTCTTTATTCACGACACACCTTCTTTTACGGGGAATATCCGCTGGTATAACACAGAATAAATCCCCGGCAATTAAAAAACAGCATATATTCTGATTAATATATCTCTTGGTCACATCATTTTCAAGATAAAAACAAAAACTTTACACAGGAAAGAAAATGCAGGCAAAAAACACTATTTCAATATTTTCCGCAGTAATGCAATATTTAAAAATTGCAGAAAACATGTATATTCTATAAAAAACATATAAAAACGACACAGGGAAAGGAAAAAAAATGAAAATCGGTTTTGCCATTGCTGATATCACACCTGAATTGGGGATCTATTTGACAGGCTACGGAAATCCACAGCGGCTTGCCGAAAGTATCCACTCCCCACTGGAGGCGACCGTTGCCGTTATGCAGGAGGATGATAAAACAGCAGCTGTCATCAATCTGGACTGGTGCTACATAAGTATGGATCTTGTCCCGGAGATCTGCAAAAGTATTTCTGAAACGGCGGGCATCGCGGAAGAAAATATCCTTCTAAGCTGTTCCCACACTCATTCCGCCCCGCATACAGGGCATATACATTCCTTCGGCAGACTCCATATCGATCCGGAGGAAAAAGGCATCCAATATGTTTATGACAAAATCCCCGACATTGCCGGAGCCGTAAAACAGGCAAAGGAAAATCTGAGAGAAGTGAAAGCAGGCTTTACCGTCACACAGACCAAAACAGGAGTTTCCCGGCGGGGAACAGATGAAAACGGTAAGGTAAAGAATTTTATCGAAGACCCGTACCAGATCTGTGACAGCAATATGACGGTGAGCCGTTTTCTGGACAGGGAAACCAATGAGGATCTGGGGATCATCATCCACGCCTCCTGCCACAACACCTGTATGGGGGCGGGAAAAGCCATCTCCAGCGACTGGTGCGGTGTGATGAAACGCCGTGTCAGTTCCCGTTACAATGATGTACCGGTGCTTTTCCTCAACGGGGGATTTGGAGATGTGGGACCGAGAACCAACCGGTATATGGCAGATCCGGGAGCATTCGCCGCCGGTGGAGGCGACGGGGAACTGTCTGTAAATGAAGTGGGTTCCCGTGCTGCATTCGATGCTCTCCGGGCTTTGGAGGAGATCAGGGATTTCCGCAGCGATCTGCCATTATTGCTCCATACAGATGAATTGCACGTCCCACTGAAACCCGGTCTGACTCTGAAAGAAGTGGAAGAGATCATGGAGAATTATTCCGGGATTCCGGAAAAGAAAAAAGACTGGGAATTTGCAAAATCTTTTTATGATGCCTTACAGAACGCTCCCCAAACAGAAAAGATCCTCCGCAGGACGATTCTCGCCTTCGGTCCGGTTGCCATAGTCCCCTTCCCTTATGAAATGTTTTCCGTTTTCTCTCTGCGTCTGCGTAAATACGGCCCTTTCCCTTATACCCTTTTGACAGGCAATACCAATGGATACCTTTCCTACATGCCGGATAAAGGAGCCTTTGCCGCCGGCGGCTATGAAGCAGGGACGATCAATTCCTTCACCCCCTTTGTAATCACAGAGGATGCAGGAGATCATCTCATAGTCCAAAGCCTTGCCTCTTTGCGGAAAATGGTGAAATAACCCACAGCTCTCCCATATTTTTCATATATTTCATAAAATCATAAAACAATCAGGAAATTCTGTTTGAATCAAGAAACAAAAGAATAAGTCCCGCAGGGACGGTAGAGTACAGCCCGGGGTTTCAACCCCGGGACACAAGTCTCCCCATAAATGGAGTCCCGCAAGGGACGCAGGAAAATACCTGCATGATTTTGGGAAAATATATGTAATTTG
>JAZKZE010000075.1:0-24099 GCA_045612485.1 Victivallales bacterium
TTTTGAACACTTTTACCGGGCAAGGGATTTTGAGGCTTCTGCAAAGTATTGCGAAAAGATGCTTAAAGAGATGGGGTTTGAAGATGTGGAACGTTATCCCTTGAAAATGGACGGGATAACTGCCAATATGGACTGCATCATGCCCCAGTCATGGGATATTGAGGAAGGCTCATTCTGCAAGATCACAGATGAGGATATTCCGGAAGAGGAAAGACTTATTGCCGATTATGCAAAAGATCATTTTTCCTGTGGGATCTGGTCTGCCCCCACACCGCCGGAAGGGATTTACGGGGAACTTCTTGACGGAAGAAATATTACTGAAGAAACTGTTTTGACCGGAAAATTCATCCTTGCAACGGATCAATGTGCTGCTTTGTATGCCCGGGGGGTTGCCGGGGGGGCTGCCGGTATTCTTATGTTTGACGGTTCTCCCGCAGCGGCAAAGGATTTTTCTGATTACCGCCGCTGGGGCAATGGTATCGGACTGACCGGATGGTATCACACAAGAAATGAACGGCGTCTTGTGGTTTATCACATCACGCCCCGGCAGGGGGAATATCTGCATAAACTTCTGGAAACACGCTCTCTGACTCTTCTTGCCGTGATGAACAGCCGGATCTTTGACGGAAGGATCCATACTGTTACAGGGATCATTCCCGGGAAAAGCAGAGAGGAAGTTACTTTCCTTGCCCATTTGTATGAACCTTTTCTTACTGATGATGCTCTGGGACCCGCTTCCGCTGTGGAGATCTGTCTTGCATTGAAGGCTCTTGCAGAGGAAAAAGGAAAAAAACAGCCGGAAAAAACGTTGCGGGTGGTCTTTTCCATGGAATTGTACGGTTTTTCCGAATACTTTACAAAAAAGGAAAATGTAAGAAAGACTTTCTATGCGGTAAGTATGGATGGGATCGGTACATTCAATACCTGGAACCATACGGAAAAAAAGACGGTGAATATCCGCCTTACCCCCGGAAGTGCCCCCTTTTTCAGCGATCTCCTTTACCGGAAGTATTTTCTTGAAAAGAACGGGGAACTTCTCACTCCTGAAACAAGAGGCTGTCTTTCCGATGATACTTTCCCTGCGGATCCCATGATCCGCCGTATTTACGGTGGAATGTCCGGTGCTGTTGACGGGATCCCGGTAAACTGGTTGCGGACCTGTACTTTGCCCTATCATCACAATACGGGGCCCATGTTCAATAAAGCGGATTTTGACCTTGCTTATGAGATCATCAAGGCGTGTTGTGCGGTCATTTATGTGATCGCAGACGGGGAAAAAGAGGAACTGAAAGAACTTCTTCCTGAAATGAAAAATCTTGCTGATAAGGAACTTGCATCTATTGTGGAAGAGTCCGGAAGAAAAATAACGGAAAAGGTTTATACGGCAAAAACTGCCAATGAAAAAAATCTCTACTGGTACGCTCTGGAAAAGAAAGTCCTTCTTTCTGTCAATAGCGTTGCAAAAGATCTTCTTACAGAGGAAGAAGTGGAAAAAGCTCTGCATAAACCCGCATTGTATGCAGAAGAGGAGTATGTATATTCTGCAATGGAAAAACTTGCCTCTTCCCTTGTTGTGACAAGGCTTACAGGCGGGATCCCCACTTCTCTTGCGAAAGTCCCCCCTGCCCAACGCAAAAAACGTGCCGGAATACCGGATTTTGCTATTCTTATGACCTTCCTTGACGGTAAAAGGGATCTTCTTACGGCAGTCCACCTTACGTCCTTCGATCAGAAGACAAAACTCTATACAGATCAGGAGATCGGAAATCTTGTAAACTATCTACGGTATCTGGAAAAATACGGGTATGTGAGTATCAAAGAAACAGATTGCAAATAATAAGGAGTTTTTTATGAAAATTGCAAGTTTCAAAAAAATCATTACCTGTCAGATCGGTGATGAACTGGGCGGTTATGGCAACGGGATCGTATCGGTTGCCATACATGATGACCTTTATCTCAAGGGGTTGTGTATGGATGACGGAAATAAGAAAGTTCTTATGTTGAGTTACGATCTTGTGGGGATCGATATGCCTGATTTGAAACATATCCGGGATATCGTGAAAGAGGAACTTGGTCTGCCTCCGGAAGATGTGGTCATAAGCTGTACCCACAATCACTCCGGTCCCCACTCCCGCTGGGAAAGAACGACTCCATTGAATGAAAGATATATGAAAGAACTTTTTCAATGGACAAGAGAGGCGGTTTGTGAGCTGAAAGAAGCACAATTCCGGGAGGTTGCCGTATATTTTTACGGGAAACACTGTAGGGAAAACATCAACCGCAGAGTCGTTGCTCTTGAAGACAATACTGCAAAGGCTCTTCCCTCTTTCAAGGAACTGATGCCCTTTGCTGACGGAATCACCGATGACGAAGTGGGGGTGATCGCTTTTTATGATGAAACCAAACCGGGATTTACCGATGTGCTGGTCAATTTCGCAGCACATCCCCTTGCCTCCCATTGTCCTTTGCAGATGAAAGCGGGCAATACCATTACCGCAGATTTCCCCGGGGAATTGCGGAAATATGTGGAGGAAAATACCGGTGCAGACTGTATTTATGTTACCGGTGCAGCCGGCGACATGTTCCCGAAAGAATTTGAACAGGGCTTTGATGCCGCACGGAAAATGGGGATCAATCTTGCGAAAGCTGTTGTGGAAAGTATGGCAAATATGCGGCGGAACAGAGAACGCTTTGCCATTAAAGAACCTGTCCTCAATACAAAAATGGTGGATGTGACTTTGCATTTACGCTGTAATGAGGAAAAAAAGACCTCCTACGCCATCCGCAAGGATGGAATGGAATCCTGTCCGGAAGGACTGCATTTTCTTACCATCGGCAAAGATGTATGTTTTGTGGGGGTTCCCGGCGAGCTTCTTGCAGAGGTCGGGCTTATGATGAAATGGTGTTCCCCTTTCCGCAAGACTTTTATCCTTTACAACTCCACGGATTATGTAGGGTATCTGTGCCACCCCAATGTGTATGTATCCAAAGGGTTTGAATACAATGGAGCCTTGTTCCACAGTCTGACCGGATTCAAACTTTTGCAATCCGCAGTAAAAAATATGTATGAACTGCGGGGGGATGAGTTCAGTCAGGAACTTCCGGAACTGGAGGACTGAGTAAAATATATCTCTGAAAACGGGGGAAGAAAGGCAGTATAAAGAACCTTTCTTCCCCCGGAATTTTATACAGAAATTACTTTTCCAGTTTTTTGGCTTCTTCCCACAGTGCATCCAGTCTTTCCATGGAACTGCCTTCAAAAGTTTCCGAGGCATTCTGCAAAGCTTTTTCAATATATTGAAAACGTCTTTTGAATTTTGCGGAAGATGCCGCAAGAAGAAGTTCGGAAGACCCCCTTTTCCGGAAACGGGAAAGATTTGCCGCCGCAAAAAGAAGATCGCCCAACTCTTCGTCGATCCTTTTTTCCGCTTCTTCACCTTTTCCTGCATTTGCCATAGCTTCCTTCAATTCCTCCAGTTCTTCGGATATTTTCTGAAGGATCTCCTGCTGTTCTTTCCAGTCAAAGCCAACTTTCGCCGCTTTTTTCTGAAGTTTTTCTGCCTGAAGCAGGGCAGGGGCATGGGTGGGGACGCCATCAAGGAGAGATTCTTTTTTACCGTGATTTTTTTCTTTTGCTTTAAGTTTTTCCCATTGAACAAGAACTGCGGAGGCATCTTCCACATGGGAATCAGAAAATACATGGGGATGACGGTAGATCATTTTTTCTGTCACATCTTTTATTACATCGGAAAGAGTGAATTTTCCCCGTTCTTCAGCAATGACGCTGTGCAGGACTACCTGCATGAGAACATCTCCCAGTTCCTCCCGCATATTTTCATCATCTTCTGCCGCAAGAGCATCCAGAAATTCTCCACATTCCTCCATAATAAAAGGCATAAGAGTTTCATGAGTCTGTTCTCTGTCCCAAGGGCATCCGTCGGGAGCCCGCAGTTTCTTCATCACCTGTTCCAGTTTGAGTATGGCGGAACCCGCATCCTGTTTCAAATCTTCTTTTTCAAGCATGGAATGACCTTTATTGCTGTATTATTGCTGTATTATTGACTTTTGAAATTACCTCTCTAATATACGGCTCAATAAGAAAAAATCAAGGGAAGAGAAGCGTTTCCGCCGAAGAAAAGGGAAATGAGACTCTGCCGGATCGGCTTTGTAAACGCAATTTATACGGAAAAAATTTGAAAAAAAATTTTTGTGCTGTATATTAATAGACCTTTTTATCCAAATAAAGTGGGAGGAAAACAAAGTGATCGTTCAAGTTGTCACGCTTGCCGTACTTCTGGGCGGAGGAGTTCTTGCTCTGCTTTGCCCGAAGAAATCTTTTTTGGCAAGTATTTTCGGGACGGTTTCCCTGGTCGCAGGTGCGATCCTGGGGTTAACGTCCATCGCCGCAGAAGCAATTACCAGTTATTACACACTGCGGATTGCTGCAATTTTTCAGGTTCCGGTCTTTCTTCTGGGGATCGCCGCAGCACTGTATTCTCCGGGCTATCTGGCAGGACATGGGGAAAAAAGAGCTTCTTTTTACTATTTCTTCCTCAATCTTACCATTGCTTCCATGTACTGCGTGACTCTGACAAAAGAGCCTCTTCTTTTTCTTTTTGCCTGGGAGATCATGGGATTGGCAAGTGCGGCTCTGGTCATGTTTGATTATCATTCGGAACAGGTGCGGAAAGCTGCATACCTTTATTTTGCCGCCTGTCATGCGGGAGCGGCACTGCTTATTCTTTTCTTCCTGTTCCCCTATCCCGGTGCTTTACCGCTTATTCTGGTCTTTGCCGGTTTCGGGCTGAAGATCGGTTTTCCTTTACTGCATGTATGGCTTCCTGAAGCACATCCCGCGGCTCCGGCTCCGGTTTCTGCTATCATGTCAGGAGCGATGATCGAGCTGGGCTTTCTGGGATTGTTTGTATTCTATCCCGAACCTGTTTCCGGAGGATATTTCAGTTTCGGCTGGATCTTTCTTGTGTTAGGGATCATCGGCGCATTGTGGGGGATCATTTCCGCATTGCCGCAGAACAATCTGAAACGTCTGCTTGCTTATTCCAGTATGGAAAACATGGGGATCATTTCCATGGCATTCGGACTTGCCACTCTGGGATACAGTTATGAACTGCCCCAGATGGGATTTGCCGCTGCCTGCGGCGGTTTCCTTCATATCGTCAATCATGCCTTCCTCAAAGGCGGGCTTTTTCTCGGTGCAGGAGCCGTCTTGAAAAGCTGCGGTACGCTGGAAATGGATAAGATGGGTGGACTTCTGAAACGCACTCCCCATACAGGAACACTTTTTGTTCTCAATTCCGCCGGAATATGCGGCCTGCCGCCTTTCAACGGGTTTGTAAGTGAGTTTCTTATCTATTATGCTGCATTCAAAGGTCTTATGTATGGAAATGCTGCTTTGCAGACAGCTTCTGCGGTAGCACTCATTGCTCTTGCCCTTACCGGTGGGATCGCCGCTGCGGTATTTGCCAAAGCGGTGGGCGGGGTATTCCTCGGGGAACCCAGAAGCAAGGAAAGTGCTGAAGCAACAGAAGTAACTTTCATGATGCGTTTTTCCATGTATATGCTTTTTGTATTTTCCATTGTCATGATCTTTGCGGCTCCCTTTGCTGTGAAACTTTTCGGAAAAGGTGTGGATCCGAAACTGGTAATGATCATGACAAAAGTTTCTGCGGTATCTCTCTGCTGTATGCTTTTGACAGTTCTGCTTCTTTTGTTGCAGAAGGTCTTTTGCAGAGGCGGCGAACGCAAAAGTCCCACATGGGATTGCGGATATGCCAGACCGGATGCAAGAATGGAATATACGGCTACAGCTTTCTCCCAGCCTCTTGCTGACCTTTTCGATGGTATCCTGCGGATCAGAAAATCCCTGAAAAAGCCTGAAGGCATTTTCCCGGAAAAGGCTCAATACAGCGAAGAAACGGAAGATGGCGGAATGAAAGGATTCTGGAAACCTGTGGCTTCCTTTATTATCCGGATCGCTGAAAAATGCCATTCCCTCCAGTCCGGAAATCTGCACAGTTACATCTTTATCATCATCCTTGCATTGAGTGCCATGCTGCTCTATGCCATGCTGAAAAAATAAAGGAAGAAGGAGTTATATTATGGAAACAAATCATTATCAGATTTTCTTCAGGATCTTTTTTGTCCTTGTTCCTCTTCTTTTTGCCCCCCTTGCCATCGGGGGCATCAATAAGACAAAGGCATTTTTTGCCGGACGCAAAGGTGTGAGGGTCCTTCAGCTTTACTATGATATTTTCAAACTTCTGAAAAAAGAACATGTATATTCAGAAAGTTCCAATTTCATTTTAAGGATGGCCCCCCTCACTTCTCTGGCATTGACCGTTATTGCCATGTTCTTTCTCCCGCTGGGGGCATATTCCTCCCCCTTTGCTTTCGCAGGGGACATCGTTCTTTTCTTCTATCTTCTGGCAACAGCCCGTTTCCTTACGGTTCTTGCCGCATTGGAAACTGCGTCAAGTTTTGAAGGGATGGGGGCAAGCAGGGAGATGCAGTTTTCCGCTCTGGCGGAAGGGACGCTTTTTACCATCCTTACTTTCCTTGTATTGAGATCTATGAATTTTGATCTCAGCAGTATTTTATTGAAAAACGGCTTGGAACTCAATCCCGCCGCAGCCGGGGCTGCCCCGCTTTTTCTGGCAGGGATCGCCTTTTTCATCCTGCTGCTCTGTGAAAACTGCCGGGTGCCTTTTGATGATCCGGAAACCCACCTGGAGCTTACCATGATCCATGAAGCGATGGTACTGGATTACGGCGGACCGGATCTTGCGGTGATTTTTTATGGTGCGGCATTGAAATTCTGGCTTTTTGCCACTTTCTTCACGGCGCTTTTCATGCCGGTGGAATTTGTGGGGACTCTGACAGGGATCTGCTTTATGTTTGCCGGAGTCTTTGTAACGGCAGTCATAACGGGGATCGTGGAATCCTGTATGGCAAGAAGCCGTTTCCTCAAACTGCCTCAACTGCTTACCGGCAGTGCTGTACTTGCGGTTGTCGCTATTCTTTTACAGATCTTTTTCGGTGGAGGACAATAAAATGAACAATCTTATCGAACCGGTACTTGCTTTACTGCTTTTCAGCTGTCTTTTCCTTGCCGCTGCAAGCAGAATGGTACATCTCATCCGCCTTGTTGCGTTGCAGGGGATCCTTCTGGGAGTATTTCCCCTTGTTCTTACACTGGGCGGGCTGCAATTTGAAAATACCGTGCTTTCCCTGGTGAATCTGGCTGTCAAGGGAGTTCTTCTTCCTTATCTCCTGTATATCGCTATGAAGAAAGCCTCGGTCAAACGGGAACTGGAGCCGGTTATCGGTTATTCCCTTTCCGTACTTCTGGTTCTCATTTTCTGTGCCGGCGGTTTTCTTCTTGCCTCCCGTATCTCCCTTCTTTCCCAGAAGGCAATAACGGTAACGGCAACATCTTTCACACTTCTTCTCACAGGATTGTTCCTTGTTGCCGCAAGAAAGAAAGCTCTTACACAGGTCATCGGTTTTCTCGTTTTTGAAAACGGTATTTCCCTTTTCGGGATCGGGCTGATGCAGCACCACCATTTCCTTGTGGAACTGGGGATCCTGCTGGATGTATTTGTACTTGTTTTCATTATGGGCATCGCCATATGTCAGATCAACAGGGAATTTGCCCATATAGATGCGGATAAACTTTCCTCTCTGGATGATCTTCCGGATGAACAAAATGAACTTGAAATGAAGGAGGCAAGCAAATGATCATTCCGCTTCTTCTGATTCTTCTGCCTTTTGCGGCAGCCCTGCTGGTGCTTTTGAGCAATGAGAAAAAGATGAGATATATTCTCACTTTCCTCGGGACTGTACATATTCTTCTTGTCGCTTCCGGGATCGTACTGCGCAAAGGAGTACTCTCCCTGGGCAGCATCCACCTGGGATTTGATATTTATGATCCTGCCTTTTATGTACTTGCCATTACTTCCATACTGTTTTTCTTTACTGTTGTTTATCTGCGGCACTGGCTGCCTGCGGATGAGGAAGGGACACGGAAACGCCATGAAGCTCATGGTATGAAACTGAAAACATTCGGTGTATTGCTTCTGGTCTTTCTGGAAACCATGACCCTTACAGCTCTTTCCTGTGATTTCGGGATGCTGTGGGTCTCCGTGGAAGCCACCACTCTTGCCAGTGCTTTTCTTATCAATTTCCACAAGACAAAAAGTTCTCTTGAGGCCATGTGGAAATATCTTCTTCTCTGTTCTCTCGGGATCGGACTGGCTCTTTTCGGTACCATGCTTCTGAGTGCTTCTCTTGAACCCGGAGCCTCTCTGGATTTCAAATCCATGGCGGTACGGAATGTTTACTGGTTCAAAGCTGCTTTTATCTTCTGTCTTGCCGGATACGGTTTGAAATGCGGGCTTGCCCCCTTCCATGCGTGGCTGCCTGATGCTCACAGTGAAGCTCCGGCACCTGTGTCTGCTCTGCTTTCCGGAAGTCTGCTCAACTGCGCCCTTCTGGGAATCTGGCGGATAAGGGATGTTGCGCCTGAAGGAACGTTGGATTTCTGTAACAGTCTTTTTATCTTTCTCGGATTGCTTTCCCTGCTTGTTGCTGCGCTTTTCATTATCGGACAGAAGGATTTCAAAAGAATGCTCGCCTATTCCAGTGTGGAACACATGGGACTTGCCGCCATGATGATCGGTTTTGCTTCAGAAGGAACAGCCATCGTACACATGATCTTCCACTCCCTGATCAAGATGTCTCTCTTCTTTACTGCCGGGAATATCCTTCTTTACTACGGGACAAGAAAGATTTCTGCGGTTCAGGGAATTTTTTCCGTACTGCCGAAAAACGGCAGACTGTGGATGATCGGGATGCTCTTCATCTGCGGAACGCCACCTTCCCCTCTTTTCTTTACAGAATGGACTCTTGTCCAGCGTGCCGGTTACATTTACGGCGGCATTACACTTTTCCTGCTTTTTATCATCTTCTGCGCCATGAGCAATATCGTGATGAAGATGTGTATGGGGAAAGTCCCTGCTGATACGGAGCTTCTTGTATCGGATACCGCTGTGGAAAAATGTTCCAAAGTTCCCGCCTTTGTTCTTTACGGGATCATTGCCGGTGTACTGCTTGCCGGGATCGGACTCTGTCTGCTTGTTACTGAAACAGTAAAATTCTTCTGAGAAAGGAAAGGATTATAATATGACAGCTGTATCTTCTCAGGATTTCCTTTTTATCCGGAACGGTTCCTCTGTTTCTCTGGCGGATATTCCGGAATTTGATTTTGCTGCTTTCCGCAGCATGATCCTTGAAAAAATCAACTTTTGCCGTACGGAAGCCTTTTTCGCTCTTCCGGAAAAGGATGGAAAATATTTTCTTTTCATCGTGCTGGGGGATCCGGAAAAAAAGGGATTGCTTATTGGAAAAAGTCCGGTCAGGGGGGCTTTTGAAAGTCTCAGCTCTTCCCACGCTTCCTTCAACCGTTTTGAACGGGAGATCATGGAGAAATATCCGGATCTTGTTGCGGAAAATCATCCCAATGCCAAACCGCTGCGTTTTCCGGGAAAGGAAGAAGTGGGGGTAATGGATTATTTTACCATGGAAGGGGAAAGTGTCCATGAAGTAGCGGTGGGACCGGTACATGCCGGAGTTATTGAACCCGGGCATTTCCGTTTTCAGTGTATGGGCGAAAAAGTGTATTCCCTGGAGATTTCCCTGGGGTACCAGCACAGGGATCTGGAAAAAATGCTTGTTGACGGGCCTGACGCAAAAACTTCCCATCTTCTGGAAACCGCTGCCGGGGATACTTCCATTGCTTCAGCATTGAATTACAGCCATATTGTGGAAACCCTTGCCGGGCTTGATGTGGCGGAAAGTTCTGTGAAAGTGCGTCAGATGGCACTGGAACTGGAAAGATGTGCCAATCACATCGGTGATCTGGGGGCATTGGCAGGGGATGTGGCGTTTCTGCCTACTGCAAGTTTCTGCGGCAGGATCAGGGGGGAATATCTCAATATGACTGCGGAACTTTGCGGCAACCGTTTCGGACGCAATTATATTGTTCCCGGCGGAGTGAGATACTCTCTGGATAAGGAAATTGCGGAAAAGCTCCTTGTCTGGCTGAAAAGAGTTTCAAAGGAACTCTGGAATGCTCTGGATCTTATGTTCAATTCTCCTACAAGTCTGGACCGTTTTGAAAATACCGGAACCGTTTCCTGCGAAACAGCAAAGGAATTGGGGCTTACCGGAATGGCGGCAAGAGCAAGCGGACTGTATTGTGATGCAAGAAAAGATTTTCCTGTTGGGGGGGATATAACTGCAAAAAGCGTTTTTGAGCAGGAAAAAACCTTTTGCGGTAATGGTGATGTATTCTCCCGGGCATTTCTCCGGTATTGTGAATTGAAAATGAGTCATGAGTTTCTCTTTGCCGCATTGGAGGAATTTGCTGCCGGTCACGGGGAAGCGGAAGAAAGTGAAAGAAAATGTTTTCCGCTTAAAGAGGAAACACTTGCGGTCTCTGTTACGGAAGCATGGCGGGGTGAGTTGTGTCATGTTGCCATTACCGATGAAAAAGGCAGATTCCGGATGTATAAGGTCATTGATCCCTCTTTCCATAACTGGGAAGGACTGGCAATGGCTTTGAGAGGGGAGGAGATCTCCAATTTTCCCATTTGCAACAAAAGTTTCAATCTCTCCTATTGCGGACACGATCTATAAGAGGAAAGGAGTAAGAATATGTGGAAAGCACTTAATGCAAGACTTTTTCAGGGATACCGTACAGGATCTTTCCCTCAGAGCAGTCCCCCGAACCTTCCTGCAAGATTTGCCGGAAGGCCTGTGATAGATCAGGATGTATGTGATAATAAAGAAGCATGTGTGGAAGTTTGTCCCACAAAGGCAGTTTTCATTCAGAATGGGAAACTTGCCATTGATACGGGAAAATGTATCTTCTGCGGAAAATGTGCTGATATCTGCAAAGGGATCACTTTCAGCAAAGAATACCGCCTTGCAGCTATGAAAAAAGAAGATCTTGTTGCGGGACTTGCTCCCTATACGCCTCCGGAACCCCATGACCGTTCCCTTGCGGATTTCTGCGGAAAATCCCTGAAGATCAGGCAGGTTTCCGCCGGCGGATGTGCCGCCTGTGAACTGGATTTCAATGTTTTGAATACTCTGGCGTGGGATATGGGAAGATTCGGTATCCAGGTGGTTGCTTCCCCCCGTCATGCGGATTGTATCCTTATTACCGGCCCTGTAAGCAGAAATATGCTTCTTGCTTTGAAAAAGACCTATGATGCCGCTCCCAAACCTGTATGGGTCATTGCCTGCGGAAGTTGTGCCGTTTCCGGCGGACTTTATCAGGAAAGCAGTCAGTGTTCCAACGGGGCGGATGAGATCTTGAAAGTTGATCTTTATGTACCCGGCTGTCCCCCCCATCCGGCAACTCTTCTGGAAGGGATCCTGCGTCTTATGGGAAAAGGTGCAGGACCGCAGGTGAAGGAATAAATACTGTTGAGAAGATCACTCTTATTTCAATAAAATAAAGGCTCCGTTTATCATGAACTTTGAAACTTCTGAAAACGGGGCTTTTTTTATAAGGAAATGAAAAATGGCAGAAAATACAGAAAAATTATTGCATGATGTAAAGATCACGCCCGATCGTGCTGACGGGATCTACTTTACCGGGGATACTGCTGTATTTAAAATAGAATATTTCCGTAACGGAAAAGCCTGTCCCGGTCAGAAACTGGAAGCATATTTTCACAATATGCACTATCCGCAGAAAAGAAAAAATACCATCTCTTTTACAGCCGGTGAAGGGAAAGAATTGTCCGTTGAGCTGAATGTAACGGGTTCCACGATCCTGAAAGTTTTTGTTTGCGGGAAAAATGGCACACCTCTGCGTAAAAAAGACCATGATGGAAAGATGCGGTATATCTCTTTTTCCTGCGGAGTGTTGGCTTCTCCGGAAAAGTGTCTGCCGTATATGGATGAACCGGCAGATTTTCAGGCGTTCTGGGAGGAACAGAAAAAAGAGCTGGCAAAAGTCCCTGTGAAAGTATTGGAAAAAGTTCCTCTGGAAGTTCCGGAAGAAATGAAGGGGAAATTTGTTGCATGGGATATGAAAATAGCCTGTGCCGGATCCATGCCGGTTTCCGGTTATTTGAGTATGCCTTCTGATGTGGCGGAAGGAAAAAGGAAAGTTCCTGTTGTTGTTTCCTATCACGGGGGAGGTGTGAGAAGTTCTGTTCTTACTTTCCGGGAAAATGCTGTCTGGTTCGATGTGAATGCCCACGGGATCGTCAACGGGAAAGAGCCTGCTTTTTATCTGGAATTATCCAAAAATGAACTGAATAAATATATTTACCGGGGAATGGAGTCCAGGGAAACATTTTATTTCCGGTATATGTATTTAAGGGTACTGCGGGCGCAGGAATTTGTCAAAAGCCTTCCCCAGTGGAACAGGAAAGATCTGGTTCTTTACGGAGGAAGTCAGGGGGGAGGACAGGTGCTTGTTGGAGCCGGACTTGATCCGGAGGTGACGTTGATCCATGCCTGGGTCCCGGCTCTCTGTAATCTGAATCATTACAGAAAAGGGTATTCCAGTTCCTGGCCCTGTTCCCTTTATTATTGTAACGAAACCGGAACGGAGGATCCGGAGAAGGTTGCCAAATGTATTCCTTATTTTGATGCGGTGAATTTTGCACGCAGGATCAGGTGTGAAGTCTTTATGTCCACCGGGCTTCTGGATACCACCTGTCCCCCCGGGAATGTTTTTGCCGCTTATAATGTGATCCCTTCCCAAAATAAGACCATCCATACTTTTACGGACAGAGGCCATCTTCTGGCAAGCAATCCCACATTTCCGGAAAGATTGGAAAAACTCCTTTCCGGAAATAAATAACAGAAAAATAAATCATAAAAAACAACCGGATCTGTGAGTTTTCAGATTCCGGTTGTTTTTTATAAAGCCTTATGGCTTTTTATGTGTTTTGCTTATTTTTCAGGTTTTTTCTGACTGATTTCCTCCAGAACGAGAGCTTCCAGTTTTCCTCCATGGGAAGTCAGGTAGGAATACAGTCTGCCTCTGTAATAGAGAAGATCTTTCCTGTCTTTGGAAACAATATCCTTGTTCATGGGGGAATTTTTCGGCACATAAAGCATGATCGGGACATAACTGCTGTTCGTATGAAGAATATAATGATTGAAATCCTTTTCCGTAATATTCTTTTCTTTGATGACGTATTCCGGAGAAGGGGCTTTTTTTACATACCCTTCAATAACAGAATGTTTATTTTCAAAAAATCTTACCCCGCCCAGCATTTCCGGTTTTACGAATGAGGGACGGTCAGGCATGAGAGGGGCGGCAAGTATCAGAAGCAGCCAGGCGATCACTGCCGCAACGAAGGATGCCACAGCCCCGATCCGGAACCACTGGAAGAAGGTGATACGGGAACGGGAACGTTTTTCCAGCATCCCCAGAGCTACGATATTGGCGGTACTTCCGATCATGGTGATATTGCCGCCGAAACAGGCCCCGAAAAGCAATGCCCACCACAGGGGGAGATCCTTTACTGTATAGGAGAGCTGTTCAATAACAGGACAGAATGCAGCCACAAAGATCACATTGTCCACAAAGGCGGAACCTATGGAGGTGAGAGCAATGATAAAGGGGACAAGGATATTGAGATCGGTTCCGCAGATGCTGGAAAAATAATTTGCCATGATCAGATCCACATGGGTATGTTCCAGTGTTCCGGCAATGGCAAAAAGCAGCATGAAGAAAAGAAGTGTCCACCAGTCCACCTCCCGTTCCACATAGTACCTGGCACGGTCTTTTTTCAGGATCATGACCACCCCGGAACAGATCAGGGGGGCTATAAGAAGGACACTGTTTTTTCCTATCCCCAGAAATGATTCGATCTGATGGTGAAGTCCGATGGCACAGATGGTAACGAGAAGAAGGGTCAATCCCTGTTTGTAGGGAACATCCACAACCGGTGCCAGAGAGAGATTTCTTGCAAGTCTTTCCTTGAGACTTATATCAAACTGCGCAAGATCTTTACGGAAGAACCACACCGTTACCGCTACTGTTGCCGCAAGGGCAAGCAGCATGATGGGGAAGGCGTAACACATGAAATCTGCGAAGGTAAGCCCCCCTTTTGTACCGATATAGATCCCCACAGGATTTCCCATCATGGTACCGGCACTGCCTACATTTGTAGCAAGAACGCAGATCAATATATAGGGAATGGGATTGAGTTTCAGCCGGTCGCAGACCTGGAAGATCAGTGTGGCAATAAAAATAATGGAGGTTACTTCATCCACCACACAGGCAAGAAGTGCTGACGCGATGGATGTTACTGCAATAAATTTTATCCCTGATATATCGGGCATGGAAACGATCAGCTGCACCACCCAGGTGAAAAAGCCCAAGTCCCGCAATGCCCCCACAATGATCATCATTCCCACAAGGAACAGGATCACTTCCAGCGAGGAGGATTTTACAAAAGTCTGAATATCCAGGGCATTGGTGCAGATCAGGACAGAAAGTCCCAGATAGGCGATGGAAAGACGGATGTTCCAGAAAAACAATGTCCCCAGGATAATGGCAAGGAATACCCCTACTGCTGTCGCCTGATTTGCTGTAAATACTGTTTTTGCTCCAACGATCCCTACGGTGGCACTTATGACAAAAAGCAGCACAAATCTTTTTATCATCCCGGCAAGAGTGAGTTGGGAAGAGCCTTCTTCGTGCATTTTTATACTCCTTTTTTATTCTTTTATTGATGCAATGATCATTCCCAGAAAAGTTTTGCAGAGAAATCTTTAAGCTCCACTACTCCGGCAAGAGTCCTTTCCCCTTTGACCACAAGAAGTTTTGGTACTTTATGGACAAGGAAAAGTTTTGCCAGCTGTACGGCGGGAATATCCTCCTGTACGGAAATATACTCTTCCCTCATGAAGTCTGCCACTTTTGTTTCATCTGCCGTCTGCAACACCTCCGAAAAGGGCTGGAAACGGTAGATCAGCGAAAGATCATCCATCCAGAGAAGATGTTCCGGCAGACTGAATTTCAAGAGATCGGCAAGGGAAACGACTCCTCTTATCTCATTGCTTTCATCCACTACCGGGATCTCATCAGCATTTTTTGTAGCAAAGATCTCAATGGCTTCATTGAGTGTATTATTTTCCATCAGAGTTACCGGCGAAGGATTCATCACATCCCTTGCCCGGAGAAACTGGGGCAGTTCCAGCTGGGAACGGGTGAAATAATTGAGAATGGCTTTTGCATTGGCAAGATCCGCCACCTCATTGACGACTTTGGGTTCTTTAAAATCTTTTGCAAGGGCAGACAATACCTGAAGGTGAAGTCCGGGATCATCCACGGGAGTAAGTACGAGGATGACAACATGAACAGGCGGAAGACCGGGGACATGAAAATCGATCCCCTTCCGGCTTGTTGCCATTCCCACAAGGAGTTTATCGATCTGTTCAGAACGGGCATGGGGGACAGCAAGCCCCGAACCAATGACTGTAGGCATACGTTTTTCACGCAGCATTACTTCTTCCGTAATGTTTTTTGCATCCAGACCTGCGGTATTTTTTGCAAGAAGTCTTACAAGTTCAGAGATGACGCCGGGAGCATCGACTGCCTTGCTGTCTGCAATAATGTTGCCTTCCGCGAGAAAGTTGTAAAAATGGGTGTCTGACAACTGATTCATCCACATCCTCCTTTTATACTGCTTTCAGTGTATTGAAATTACTGTATTATTTTCTCCTTATATATCTGTTTATCTTTTTTTCTTTTTCTACCATAATGCACGGTTTTTCAAATTACAAGAACCAAAACGGGTAAATCTTACGCTTTTTTTCTGATTTTTAAATATTTTTTCACTGATAGCCTGTAAAATTGTATGCAAATGGAAAAAACAGGTATCCGGGTATGGCATGGATCATAAATCTTCTCCCGGGGTGGTTCTTTATCTGAAAATATTATTTTACGCAACTTTTTTATCATGATAAGTAATATTTTGCTGTGTGATACGGTTGCTTTTTAGGGCCGGATATGTTATAGTAAAGCATTATGAAAATATAATATCCACCAAAAACTTTTTCATATAAAAGGAGAAAAAATATGATCAAAGCAGGTTTTTACGAGTGTGATATCACTCCTGCTTACGGTATGGAAAGACCGGCAAGCTATAACAAGCATTTTATAGAAAAAATCAATGATCCCCTGAAAGTAAGTGTCGTTGTCGTTCAGAAAGATGACACCACTCTTGTTTTCGGCGGTGTGGATATTTGCTACCTGGGGGACGGAATGGTGGAAAGAGTGCGGGAAGCTCTGCCCGGATTGAATATTCTTCTTACCGCCTCCCATACCCACTACGGAGGACCTATGGGGATGAGCAAGATCCCGGATGGTATTTCCGATCTTGCCAAACAGCTTGTGCTTGAAGAATCCGTCTGCGGAAATCCCCATTACACAACCCACCTTGTGAATCAGACTGTTACCGCTATCAAAGCTGCCATGGATAGAATGGAGGAAGTGGAACTTTCCTTCGGTAAAGGTGATGCTTCCGGCGTTACCTTCAACCGGGGATTCAAGATGAAAAACGGTCACAGAGCCACCCATCCCGGAAAATGCAATCCGGATATCGTCGCCCCCTTTGCACCCATTGATACGGAAGTTGGTGTGGTGGGCTTCTGGCGGAAAAGTGATGAATCCTTCCTGGGCTGTATGGTAAACTTCTCCTGTCACGGTACCTGCGACGGAACCGGGGCAACTGCCGACTGGCCCGGAGTTATGCGTAATACCATCAAATCTGTTATGGGGGCAGATTCCGGTGTTGTCTATCTTTACGGAACTGCAGGGGATATCACCCAGATCGACAATCAGTCTCTTTCCCCTACGGAAAGCGGTCCGAAATATTCAAAGATCGTCGGCGTAACTGTCGGTGCGGAAGCATTGAAAGTATTGATGAAAAGCAAAAAAGGCGATATCGATACTGTGAAAGCTGATACAAAAGTCATTACCGTAAGACGCCGCGTGCCTTCTCCTGAAAAGGTGGAAAAGGCGAAAGAAACCGTCCTGAAATGGGAAAGAAATACCCAGTTCCATTTTGCCAAAGAAACAGTCGTTCTTTCCGAGATCCTGAAAGTTGACGGGATTGATCTTCCCCTTGAACTGCAATTCTTCCAGCTTGGACCTCTTGCCATCGTTTCCCTGCCCGGGGAGGCCTTCTGCGGGATAGGGCTTGCCATTAAAGCAGCTTCTCACTTCCCCTTTACCTGGGTATGCTCTCTTGCCAACAATATCAGCTGTGGATATATTCCCACAGCGGATGTGTTGGATCCTGTTACCGGAGGCGGGTACGAAAGCCGTCTTACAGTCTTTACAAGCACCGTTCCGGAAACTGCGGATGTCGTTGTAAAGGAACTTTCCGGCTTGATCGCAAAGGAAACTCCCGGGGCAGTTCCCACTGGTCCCCAGGTGAAACCTTCCAACAAAGTTTGGGATTACGGAAGCAATCTTCCTGAACTAGAATAAAATAAAAATACAGTTTGAAGCGGTACCGGAGTAATCTTCTGCCGCTTCCGGAATAAAAAAAACATCCTGCGGAACATTTTCCCGCAGGATGTTTTTTGTCGTTTATGTCACTGGAACAGGAACCTTATTCCCATTCAATGGTGGCAGGAGCTTTGGGGCTGAGGTCGTAAAGAACACGGCAGACACCGGGAACTTCCGCAAGAATACGGTCGGTGATCTTTTTCAGGATGTTCCAGTCGATTTCCGGTACTTCCGCACTCATGGCATCTACAGTATTGACCGCACGGATAATGACGGGCCAGTCAAAGACACGTTTGCCGTTTCTTACACCGGTGGAACGGAAATCCGGCACAACGGTGAAGAACTGCCAGATTTTATCTGCAAGACCGGCTTTTTCAAATTCCTCACGCAAAATGGCATCGGATTCTCTCAATGCTTCCAGTCTGTCTCTGGTGATGGCTCCTGTGCAGCGTACTCCCAGACCGGGACCGGGGAAGGGCTGACGGTAAACCATGGAATCCGGAAGACCGAGGGCACTGCCCACAACACGCACTTCATCTTTATAGAGAAGTTTTACAGGTTCCACAAGTTCAAATTTCAGATCGTCAGGCAGACCGCCTACGTTGTGATGAGCTTTCACGCCTTTGCTTTCGATAATATCGGGATAGATGGTACCCTGGGCAAGGAAATCCACGTCGGTGAGTTTTCTTGCTTCTTCTTCAAAAACACGGATGAATTCGCCGCCGATGATCTTGCGTTTTGTTTCCGGTTCGGCAACATCCACAAGTTTGTCAAGGAAACGGTCAGTACCGTCGATGTAGATAAGGTTCTCTTCCAGATAACCTTTGAATACTTCGATGACCTGTTCACTTTCCCCTTTGCGCATAAGTCCGTGATTGACATGTACACAGATAAGCTGTTTGCCGATGGCTTTGATAAGGAGTGCGGCAACAACGGAACTGTCCACTCCTCCGGAAAGGGCGAGAAGGACTTTTTTATCCCCCACCTGTTTACGGATGAGAGCTATCTGCTCCTCAATGAAATCTGCTGCCAACTCTTTTGTGGTGATCCTGACCATGTTTTCCGGTCTTTTGTTACTGTCCATACTTCCCTCCGTTTTTTTGAAAATTTCTATGTATATAATTTACTTCAGAAAAAGGATTCTTGCAAGTATTTCTGTTGGAATAGAGAAAATTTTTCTCAAAATTTTTTCAGAAAAAAGCAGGGAATGGGGGCTCAAGGGATTTTTTCAATCTTTCTTTCAAAAAAATCACCATTCCCTTTTGAAAAAATGAGGATGAAATGCTATGTTAATATGTAAATATACATATAAAGAAACCTTATAATTTTCTGGAGAAAGATTATGCCTTCCTATGAAGCAGTTATCGGGCTGGAAGTCCATGTTCAGGCACGGACGGAAAGCAAAATGTTCTGTTCCTGTCCCAATAAATACGGTGCGGAACCCAATACTCTTGTCTGTCCTGTGTGTATGGGCTATCCGGGCGTACTGCCCAAACCCAATATGGAAGCCATCCGCAAGATCGTGACCACCGGACTTCTCTGTAACTGTGAAATCCAGAAAAAGAGCAAGTTCGACAGAAAAAGCTATTTCTATCCCGATTCCCCCAAAAACTATCAGCTGACCCAGTATGATATGCCTTTCTGTCTGGGCGGTCATGTGCATATTTCCGGTAAAGGTTTTTCCGGTGCGGAACTGCCGGACAGGGATATTCATCTCACCCGTATCCACATGGAAGAAGATGTGGGGAAACTCACCCATTTCGGCACGCACTCCGGGGTGGATTACAACCGCGCAGGTGTTCCCCTTATGGAGATCGTAAGCGAACCGGATATGCATACTCCTGATGAAGCCTATGCCTATCTTACCGCACTCAAACAGATCATCCAGTATGCAAATATCAGTGACTGCGATATGGAAAAAGGGCAGATGCGTGCTGACGTGAATGTATCCATCCGTGAAAAAGGTTCCACTTCTTTCGGCGCAAAAGTGGAACTTAAAAACCTCAACAGTTTCCGTGCAGTCCACCGTTCCCTTGCCTACGAGATCAAACGGCAGGTGATGGCTGTGGAAAGCGGCGAAAAGATCGAACAGGAAACCAGAGGCTGGAATGATGATCTGGGGGAATCTTATGTGATGCGCGGTAAGGAAAATGCCCACGATTACCGTTACTTCCCCGAACCGGATATGCTGCCTGTTATTTTTACTGATGAAGATATTGAAAACTTCAAAAAAGATCTTCCCGAACTTCCTGCCGCAAAGCGGGAAAGATTTGTACGGGATTTCAAAGTTACTGAATATGATGCCCAGGTGCTTACACAGGAAAAGGCCTGTGCCGATTACTTTGAAGATGTGACAAAGAGTTGTGCCGATCCCAAGATCGCCGCCAACTGGATTATTGTGGAACTTCCCGGCAAACTTGCGGAAGCCGGCAAAGACTTTGCAGATTGCCCCGTAAAGGCTGCCGATCTTGCTGAACTGGTGAACCTTATCCATAAAGGAACCATCAACGGCAAGATCGCCAAGACTGTGTTTGCGGAAATGTTTGAAAGCGGCAAGACTCCTGCAAAGATCGTGGAGGAAAAAGGTCTTGTCCAGGTTTCTGATGAATCTGCCATTCTTGCCTTTGTGGAACAGGCCATTGCCAATAATCCCACGCAGGTGCAGCAGTATAAGGAAGGCAATCCGAAAGTATTGCAGTTTCTTATCGGGCAGGTAATGAAGTTGAGCAAAGGGAAAGCCAATCCCCAGAGTGTTGCCAAACTTCTTGCGGAAAAACTTTCCTGATAAATCATAACTCAGCGGGGGTTCTTGTGGATAAATTGCCGGACAGCTTGCATTTTGCCGGAATCGGCGGCATCGGTATGAGCGGACTTGCCCAGATGGCACTTGCCCTGGGCCATGAGGTTTCCGGAAGTGACCGGGCATACGGTAAAGAGGAGAATAAAGTTCTTTTTGACGCTCTTATCTCTCAAAATGCCAAAATTTTTCCCCAGGACGGCTCCCGTTATGAAGAAGGGGAACAGCCCGGGGCGATGGTTTATTCCACTGCGGTGGAAAAGACCAATGCTGATTTTGAAAAAGCTCCTTCCGGTATGGAATTATTGCACCGTTCCCAGGCGATGGCTCTTGCCATCAAAGAGTTGAAATGTGAAAACAATTTTGCTGTGGCGGGAACTTGCGGCAAGACCAGTGTTACGGCACATCTTGCCGAGGCATTGAAAGTGCTTGGTGCCGATCCGGGTGTCCTTTGCGGCGGACTTGTCAATGCTTTCAAAACGGAAAAGATGGCGGGAAATTTTGCCGCCGGAGCGGGAAAATATTTTGTGATCGAAGCGGACGAAAGCGATAAAAGTCTTCTCAATTATCCTGTGGATGCCGCAATGGTACTCAATATCGGTACCGACCATTATTCCCGGGAGGAATTGTGTCAGGTATTCGGGCAGTTTCTTATGCAGACCAGCCGTATTGCTGTCATTCAGGATGACGCCTATCTGGAGATGAAAAACGTACTTCCGCCTCCTGTGGGGCATCTGGAAAAGATGCTTTTTTCTACAAATGGCAATGCGCCGTCAAATATCGACGGGATCAGGGTCATCAAAGCATTGGATTATCAGAAGGAACGTTCCGGAGCTTTCACTGTAAAGATCGACGGGATGCGTACCATTCTTCCTGCGCCGGGGTTATATACCGCGGCAAATGCCTGTGCCGTTTATACTTCTTTACTGCTTCTGGGATTTGCTCCGAAAGATGCCATTGAAGCGGTGCAGGATTTTCATGGCGTGTGGAGAAGATTCGATCTTGCCGGAAAAATGGAAAACGGAGCAAAGGTTTATGATGATTACGCTCATAATGTGGAAAAGATCCTTTCCTGTCTTTCCGCCGCCAAAGAGGTTGCCGAGGGGCGTGTATTTGCCTTGTTCCAGCCCCATGGGTTTGCGCCCCTGTCTTTCATGCGGGAGGAGTTGTTTGCCAGACTGGAAAATTATTTATCCTCCACAGATGTATTTGGATTTCTTCCTGTATATTATGCCGGTGGAAGTGCCAGTTTCACTCCCACATCTGATGAAGTTGTTCTTTCCTATATTCAGAAGACAAACTCTCCCGGCGGCAGGATGAATAACTATATTTCCTTTGCCGACCGTAATTCCGCACGGGATTATGTCAGAAAAAATGCAAAAGCGGGGGATGTGGTTCTGATCATGGGGGCAAGAGATAATTCTCTCTCCTTCTATGCAAAGATCCTGGCAGATTCCTGATAAAACTTGCTTTTTCTTCTTTCTGTAATTTTTCTCCGTATCTGTCCGTACCCGTCCGTATCTATCCGGCTATACAAAAAAACTCCGGCGTGAACCGGAGTTTTTTTGTATGGAAATTCTGATATTTTTATCAGAGATTTGCAGCAACAAGATCGCCCACTTCGGAAGTAGTGTAACCCATTTTGCCTGCGGAAAGGCTTTTGAGTTTGTTGGCTGTGATGTAGGCAACACTCTTTTCGATAGCTTTGGCAGCTTCTTTTTCGCCGAGATAATCCAGCATCATGGCACCGGAAAGAATGGCGGCAAGAGGATTGATCATGCCAAGACCCGTATATTTAGGGGCGGAACCGCCGATGGGTTCAAACATACTTACGCCTTCAGGATTGAGGTTACCGCCTGCGGCAATACCCATACCGCCCTGAGTCATGGCGGCAAGGTCGGTGATGATATCGCCGAACATATTGGTGGTGACGATCACATCGAACCATTCAGGATTTTTCACCATCCACATGCAGATGGCATCCACATTGCAGTAGTCAACCTTCACTTCGGGATATTCTTTTGCCATTTCTTCCATGGCACGGATCCACATACCGAAAACATAGGTGAGAACGTTGGATTTACCGCAGAGGGTGAGTTTACAGGTTTTACCGGCAGCGACGTCTTCAGCGGAAAGTCCTTTCCAGGGATTTTCTTTGCTGTGGCGTTTCTTTGCACATTCAAACGCATAACGCAGACAGCGGTCAGCCTGTTTGCGGGTATAGACCATGGTCTGTGTGGCAACTTCGTCGGGAGTTCCCACCTGGGAGGCACCGCCGATACCGGTATAAACGTCACCGGAGTTTTCGCGGACAACTACGTAGTCGATATCTTCAGGGGTTTTGTTTGCAAGGGGAGTTTCCACGCCGGGGAAGAGTTTCACAGGACGCAGATTGATGTACTGATCCAGTTCAAAACGCAGTTTGAGGAGGATACCTTTTTCCAGGATACCGGGAGTCACATCGGGGCGTCCGATCGCGCCCAGATAGATGGCGTTGTATTTTTTCATGATCTCGACAGCATCATCGGGCATAATGGTACCCTGTTCCATGTAGCGGGTTCCGCCCCAGTCATAGGAATCGTATTCCATGGTGAAACCGAATTTTTTTGCGGCGGCATTGATGACTTTGATCCCTTCAGCGATCACTTCAGGACCGGTACCGTCTCCGGGGAGAACGGCGATTTTGTAATTTTTGCTCATGATCTGTTCCTTATTTTTAATAGATGATGAAAATTCCGTTAAAATATTAATTTAGCATACTTTTTTCCTTTTTGCAAATCCCCGGAGATTTTTCCTTATTTTTTTTCACAGCTACAGCGTAAATTTCACAGAATTCCTTAAAATAATAAAGGAACTCTGCTTGAATCGGGAAATAAAAGTATAGGATCAGTCCCATCGGGGCTTTTTAATTCGCTGAAATGATATTTTATACATGCTGTCTGTTTATGGAAATCAGACAGAATCACTTTTGTAATATCCTGATTTCACCCGATCTAACATGGAGAAGATACCTGTTTTTTGAAAATTTATGGGATGATAACATAAAATATCTGTTTTTTATGAGAAAAAAAAGCTGATGTTTGCTTGAAAAAAATAAATGAGGTGTTATAATAGATCGTTATGACTGTAGGTGTTTACATATTTTTAACGGAAAACAGCAGTTTTTTATTTTGTGGCGGAGAAACAGGAAAAATGGAAACGGTAATAAGAATGAAAAAAATTTTTAAGCAGGAACTCTGCGTAAGTATTTTCCTGTCCCGGTTCCGTATTTTTGCTGAAGCAAGCAAGCCTTTATTAGAAATAAAGGCTTGCTTCTATCCGTCAGAAGTTTTTCTACAGTTAATTCGTTTTTATTATTAAGGTGCAGAAGCTCATAGCGGGATTCCTGCACTTTTTTTGTGTCTGCAAGTGTGGCAATGAATAAAAGTTTTAATAAAATAGCATAAAAAATGAAAGGAAAGAGAAATGAGTGATTATTATGTCAATCAGGGTGTGACCTCCAATGGAATTATTTTAGGTTCTTACGATTCCATGTATGTTTCTTCCGGCGGGACAGCGATTAATACTACCTTGAATAACTGGGGGAAAATGTATGTTTCAGGAGGTGTTGCCAACAGTGTAAACGTTAGCACTTCAGCCAGTCTTTTTGTTTATGAAGGCGGCGTGGTCAGTAAGGTGCAGAATGCCGGACAGATGTATCTTGAGTCTGAAGCAACAGCATCTGATA
>JAZKZE010000076.1:0-15073 GCA_045612485.1 Victivallales bacterium
CGGCACCTTTGCATCATATCAATGCATTGAGTGTGGCGGCGGCAGTGGGGGGCATATATGGAAGTGTATGGCTTCTTTATTCCTGGCAGTTTGCATACAGGACTCTGCCGGCTTTTTTCATACTGCTTCTGGGAACTCCCAGTTCCAGTTACCAGTTATCGCTTCTGCTGATGTGGCCGGTATGGGCTGCATGGGCGGTAAAATTTCTGTTAACGGCTTTATGTATGCTCTGGATCATGTGCAATAAGCGGTTTGATTGGACCGTGAAAAAAGGTTCCTTTTTCTTTTCTGCGGTTTTTGCCGGAAGCTGTTTACTGCTTTTGCATACAAAGGAACTGTACTTTGAAGGAACAGATTTTATACCGGAATTTTCCAGTCATACGGGGAATTACTGGGGCAGAAGTATTCAACCGGATATCAATACAAGAAGTTTCTTTGCAACAAGTACGGTCAGGCAATACCGTTATACAAAAAATAATATTGATATATCAGTGCTTGCTGTACAATGCGGAAAGAATATCCACGAGATCCACCCGGCAAGTCACTGTCTGCGGACAGGTATGTGGACGGTACATTCGGAAAAGATCCTGTATTTGAGAGATAACTTTGCTGTAACGGAAATTGATGCGGAAAAAGGGGACAGCCGGATACTAGTCTGGGTATGGTACAGCAGTGAAAAGTTTTCCACGCCAGGTTTTCTGGGGTTCCGTAAACATTTTTCTGCCGGTAGCAGATACTTTACTTATCAAATCTCGGTTCCGGTGTATAAAAATACGGAACAAAGCAGATCTGAGTTGAAAAAATTTGTCTTGTCATTGAAAAAGGAGAAAAAATAATGACGCTGTATGAAGAGATCAGTGCCTTGCGGCAGGAGTTGAAACGTCCTTCTGTTTTCAGGCATAATCATATCCAGATGCGGATGGTGCTGTGGCATCTGACCATCCGCAGTTCCGTATTTTTTAAACGGCTTATGGATATTTTATTATCTGTTTTTGCCATTGTTGCCGGTTCCCCGGTCTTTCTTATTACTGCTTTTCTGGTAAAAGTGACCAGTCCGGGGCCGATCATTTTCAGTCAGATCCGGGTGGGCAGATACGGCAGACATTTCAAATTTTACAAATTCCGCAGTATGTATATAGATGCCGAAGCCAGAAAGGCGGAATTGCTGAAACATAACGAATCCGGCGACGGGGTGATTTTCAAGATGAAAAAAGATCCCCGTATTACTCCTGTGGGACGTTTTATCCGCAAATTCAGTATTGATGAACTGCCGCAGCTTTTCAATGTTCTGCTGGGGGATATGAGCCTTGTCGGTCCCCGGCCGCCGCTGCCTTCAGAGGTACGGTCCTATACACTGGAAGAACGTAAACGGCTGAATATTACTCCGGGGATCACCTGTATCTGGCAGGTGTCCGGCAGAAGCGAACTGCCTTTTTCCAAACAGATCGCTCTGGATAAAGAATATATTGCCAGCAGAAGTGCCTGGAAGGATTTTCTTATATTGCTGAAAACCATTCCTGCGATCCTGACTGGAAAAGGAGCATGGTAAAATGAAAAATATTCTGATCAATCCTTATTCCCGGAACCAGGAATGGTGCAAGGAGTATTTTCCCGACCGCAGTCTGGGGATGATGCCTGTGGGGGGGCGTTGTGCCGCAGAGTATTTTATTGATCTTGCATTGCGGTGCGAGGCGGAAGCATTGCTTCTGCTTGGACCTACCTATAATGAACATCTTGCAGAACATCTTTATGAATATCAGCATGGCGAATTGAAACTGGATTACCGGAAAGGCGGCGGGAAATATTCGGTTCGCAGTCTTCTGGAAACTTACAAAGGAGAATGTGGCAATGATTGTCTTATCCTGCATGGTATGCTGATGCCTAAAGCTCATACATTGAAAGAGTTGCAGAAATCCTTCGTCCTCTGTGAGGATGACGGGAGTTCTGACGGCATTTATCTCTATAAAGATGGGAAACTGTACCGGAGCAACATTGAATTTTATCTTATTGATTCTCTGGAAAGTTATTTTGAAGTCAATTTCCAGGTACTCAGGGATGATTTTTACGATCTTCCCGGTTATACCATAACGGATAATGTTCATACCGGGACAAATGTGGTAATAAAAAATGATAGTGAGCTGAAAGGTCCTCTGGTGTTGGGGGATAATACATTTATTGAAAGCGGCAGCAATGTTTCCAATGCTATTATAGGGGAACGTTCCCTGGTGGACAAGGAGTGTTATGTGGAACATTCCATTATCTTTGACCGTACCTATGCTGCCGGAAAACTGGAGATAAAAAATAAAATCGTTACTCCCGGCCGGATCATAGACCCCCATACCGGCGGCGTTCTGGAACGGAACAGTTTCAGTTATGCTTTTTCTCCTGTACAGAACCGTTCTGCATGGATTTTGCGTCTGTGGGAGCATTTTATTGCATTGGTACTGGCATTGACTCTGGCGGTTCCCTATTTGCTGTGTCTTCCCTTTTACCTTACGCATAAAAATTCCCATTGGTGCTGGAAACTTTCCATGGACCGTTACCCCGGTTACTGGGCGGTACTGTTTTTCCGTAAGGAACTGGTGAAAAGTCATCCCGCCAATGAGCATTATGTTTTTCAGATGGGAGAGATTTATGGACTTCAGAATACACCGGAACAACGGCGTATTTATGATTATTATTACCATTATCACTGTTCATGTTTTCTTGTATTGCAGGTAGTTTTACGCAGTTTGGGAAAACGGGGATTTGCTACTTATGTTGAACGTAAACGGTCATAAAAATTTTACATCCTGCGGCGACAAAGAAGCGGAATCGTTGCTGGAAAAAGTCCTTTCAGAAATGAAGGGATCTCTTTCCGGTACAGGTCTTTGTGTGGTTCTCGGCGGAAGTTACGGCAGAGGGGATGGCGGCGTGAGACTGGATCGGGAAAATGGAATACTTTATAACGATCTGGACTTTTTTGTTTTTGCCCGGAATGGTTCGTCTGACGGGGAAAAGCTGCTGAAGGAACTTTCTGAAAAATATGAAAAAGAATTGAAAGTGGATGTGGATTTCAGCCGGATCATGACGGTAAATGATATAAAAAACAATGCGGAACGCCTGATGATGCAGGAGTTGAAAAGAGGGTATATTCCTGTTTGCGGGGCAGATCTTCTTGCGGAATATCTGCCGGAGATCCCCTCTGAAAAATTGCCTTTTTCCGAGGCTTGCCGCCTGCTGCTCAACAGGGGGATGGGGTTGTTTCTTGCCGGAGAGAAGCTCAGCAGGGGTTCGGTTGATATGGATTTTATTTTGCGCAATATGTATAAATGTATTCTCGGTACCGGCGACGCAATGCTGATTGCTGCGGGGCAATACCGCTGGAAATTACAGGAAAGACTGGAATATATCGGGAAAATGGATATACCGGAAGAGTGGAAGCTCCTGTACCGGGAGGGAGTGTTATTTAAATGTTCTCCCCACCGGAGGAAAAAGGAGGATATGATCTCATTCTGGAATTCTGTCCGGGATTTTTACCGGGAGGGGATGCACCGTTGTGCAGGAGTGACGGAAAAGGAGAAGTTGAAAGAAGCTCTTTATATCCGTTGTTGCAAAAATGGGGAAATATCGTTGAAAAATTATATGAAATATTGTATAAAAACCCGTACATTGCCCTTGGCGGCAGGAAAGATATTCACTGTTCCTGCTGTGGTGGCAATATTGCCGGAACTTTATGCGGCACTTGATTGTATGCCGGAAGAGATCGACCGTACAGGCAGACTTTTCCGTCACTGGCAGATTTTTAATTGAAAGGAATACCATGGATTCGTTGGATAATGAATTGAATGTTCAGGCTGAGACCAGGCAGATGCAGAAATTACAGATGTATCAGAAACTGGTACTCTTTACTGTGTTGAAATTCAAATGGAGTATTTTAGCAGTTTTTCTGCTTACCTTTTTTGCCGGAGTGGTTTTCCGGTATATGCAGTTTAAAAAGGCTCACCATAAGTTTGAGGGATCTGTAACACTGTTTTATACTCCCCGTGCCAGTGAAGAGGTCAAACCTCTGGGGATCAACCAGGTTCTGGGAGTATTTTCCCGTCAGCAGATTTTTCATCAGTTGATCGAGGAACTGCACCTTACCGAAAAACAGCGGGGGGTCCTCAAACAGAGTATTGAAGTAAAGCTGTTGCGGGATCACAATGATATGTTTGTTATTACCGGGATCGGTGACAGTGATGAATATGTAAAGAGTCTGGTGAATACTTTTGTTGCAATCGGGATCAGAAATTATGAAGAATACCGGCTCAATGAACTCCGCAGCTTTCTGAAGACCCGTGAACAACGTTTGATGGAGCTGCAGAAATTTCAAACTTCCCAGATTGAAAATTTACATTCTTTGCATCGGAAATATGGTATTGTGCATCCCAAAGAAGAGATGGAAACAGTCAAGAAGATGCAGGGGGAACAGGCCGCTGCATTTGCTGAACTGAATGTGAAACTGGCGGATGCCCGCCACAGATTTTCTCTTGCGGAAAAGAAATATAAAGCTATCCCGGAGAATGTGATCAAACACCGGATGGAATTGCAGGAGTATATTGCGGACTTGCGGAAAACCTCCAGATTGTACCAGAAAGCAAAACTCATGTTTGCTGAGCGTAATCCCCGTTTTGTGGAAGCGAAAAGTGCCTATGAAACGGTAAAGAATGAGTTTGATGAGTTTAAAAAGCGTTACAATATCACCCGTTTTGAAGAAAGTATGCTTCTGGGGCTTGACGGAGTCATCAACTCCTACAATGAAACGGAAATAACACTCCGCCAGCTGGAAATAAGTATGAAATCTTTGCAGGCGGAAATGACTCTTGTGAAGGATAAGGAGAAAAAACTTCAGCACATGATCCCGGAACATGAGAGAGTGGAACAGCTGATGAATACTGTTAATAAGAATGTATCCCTTCTGGTGGAAGAATTGACAAGATTGCGGAGCAATATAGCCCATGTTCCCAATGATATCGTGATCAATGAAAGGGTTGTAAGTACGAAGGCATTCTCTACGTTTCCTGTCAAGATCCTTGCTGTGATCTTTATTGCGGCGGTCTTTGTTTCCGGTCTTTATACGGTTCTGGTCGTAGGGTATGATATCCTTTCCGGAAAATTCAGCGGCATTGAGGAAGCCTCTTTCCATAAGGACTTCTTTGATACAGTGGGAGTCATCCCCCATGAAAATGCCAGTTTTACCCCGGAACAGCGTAAGATCATCAATAATGAGATGTTCTACCGTTTTATTATGCGGTTGAAAAATACCCGCACATTGTTTTCCTGTTCTCTGGACGGGTCGTTCCTGAGTTCTGTGATGTTTGACGAACATTTTACAAAGGCAAAACGAAATACTATTCTGATCCGGCTTATCCCGGAAACCCAGGTGGAGGAGATCTGCCGCGGGATGGAGAAGATCGGAAACTTCTATTATTCGGATAATGGTAAAGTCGGGGTGAACTTCAAAAAAGCAGCAGAAGAAGAAGAAGAAGAAGTTTTGCACGATATCCAGTACCTTCGCGGATTTTCCTCCGGTGACGGCAAAGGGTATGGCTACGGCTACGGGTTTGCCTTTTTCCCTGTACGGGATCTTTCCGGACTGGAACCTGATGAGATCACGATGCTGTACGGGGTCGTCGATGAGTTGAAAAAACACTACCAGCTTATCCGTATTTCCAGGGAAAAAACCTTCGATGCTTCCTGTCTGCTTGTCAGACAGCTGCATGATATCTGTGATGCCACATTGATTTATGTGGGGAAAAATAAAACCTCCCGCAGTGTGTTGCGCCGTGTTCTGAAACTGCATGATGAAGAGCATAAAGTTTATGCGATCCTTACCGGAGTTACTGACGTGGAAAAAGTTATTTCAGGAGATTATATCCGATGAAAAGATCTTTATTTTTATTGCTTGGACTTTTGTCTGTATCCCTTCTTACCGGCTGTTATAACCGTTTTACCGGAAATTACAGTGATTTTCCCGACATCAACAATCTGCCCAGCGGAGTAGTGGATCAGGCCGGTTTGACAGATGAGGATAAACGCCGTCAGCTGGAATTTCTCAAAAGACTTGATGAACAGAAAGAACCGGTTTACCGTATCAATGCGGGGGATAAGATCAGTATCAGAGTTTACAATCATCCGGATCTTATCATGGAATCCCTTGTGACTCCCGATGGTGCCATTGGCGTCATGTTTGCCGGACAGGTACAGGTTGCCGGATTGACGCTGGAAGAAGCCAGTAAAAAAATCAAGGAGATCTATGGTAAATACATCAAAAATCCGGAATTGGGGGTCTTTGCCATTGATGTGAGAAGTCAGACTGCCACCATAGCCGGTGCGGTGAACAATCCTGGAATGTTTGTGATCTCCAACGGGATGCGGCTTGCCGACCTCTTTGCCAAAGCCGGAGGTTCCGCTGTCCGTGACTTTGATGACCAGATGCTGGATGCCGCTGATTTCCAGAACAGTATCATTGTCCGTAACGGAAGGATCCTGCCGGTGAACTTCTCCCTTGCCATTGAAAAGGGTGACCGCTGGCACAATGTGAAACTGAAAAAGGGGGACTATATCTATATAGCAGTCCGTTCTGAAGCCATGTGCAGTATCATCGGCAGCATCAACCGGCCTCACAAGAGATTGTGGGATCAGAATCTGGGGATACTGGAACTTATCTCTTCCGGTCTGGGGCTGAAGGAACAGTACTGGAGATATGGCGTTGTTATCAGAGGGGGCATGGAAAATCCCCGCTTCTACCGGGTTGACATTGACGGGATCCTGCAAGGGAAATGTGCCAATGTGAGATTGCAGCCGGGAGATGTGGTTTATATCCCGCATGACGATATTTCCGAATACAATGTCTTTGTAAGAAAGATCATGCCTACCGTACAGCTGCTTGGAACATTTACCTTCCCTGCATTGAATTTTATCAAATAAGGCTTTTGCTGATGAAGTATCTGTTGTTTTTCATCGCATTTATGGGCGTACTGCCGCTGGGGTACATACTTACGCTGAACCGTAAGTTCATGTACTATGCTTTTTTTGCTGTACTTCTGCCTGTGATGATGTTCAATCAGGTATCCATCAACTTTTTCTCCCATGAAACCTACCGGGGTACTTCCAGAGGTATGGAGGTATCCCTTGTTTATCTTATTGCTGCTGCATTGCTTGTCGGCATGCTTTTTCTGTACCATTACAAACCGCTTCTGCCGGATACGGGAAGTAAAATATACTGGATATATTTTCTATTGTGTATTCCTTCCCTCATCAATGCGGACAATACTCTTTATTCCTGGTTTGAACTCTGGAAAATGATCATGATGTATATCGTTTTCCTGTGTACATATTATTATCTCTACTATATGCGGGATTTCAATGCCGTCTTCACCGGATTCGGGATCGTGGCGGGATTTACCTTTCTTTCCGTGGTCATGCAGCATATCCGGGGAATCCATCAGGCAAACGGTTTCTTCCCTCATCAGAACAGTATGGGGATGTATATGTGCCTTATTGCTCCTGTCTTTTTTGCTTACTATTTCAACCGGAACCGGGGGTGGAAAAGATTTCTTTTTGCCGGATTTTTCCTTATGGCTTCGGCGGCATGTATGCGGACATATTCCCGGGGGGCAATGGTGTGTCTGCCCTTCGGTTGTGCCATAACCACCCTTCTTTCTCTGCGTTACCAGTTCCACATGCGGAAAGTATCCATTCTTCTTCCCATATTTCTGCTTTGTTTTTTCGGGCTTCTGCTGCTTCTGCCCAACATCATCAAAAGATTTGAAAATGCTCCCAAGGAATCTTTGCAGACCCGTCAATATCTTGCCGCATCTGCATGGAATATGATGAAAGACAAACCTTTTGCCGGAGTCGGTTTGAACAACTGGGGGATCAAGATCAATCCTCCTTATCCCTATTGTGAATACCGGTACGAAGCCCCCAAACGCTTTTCCAAAGAGTTTAAGGAAGGGATCGTGGAAACAAGTTACCTTCTTGTGGGGGCGGAATGTGGATTCCCTGCTCTTACGGCGTTTCTTGCCTGGCTGGGGTACTATTATATTGCAGCATGGAGACTTGTAGTGAAACTGCGGCGGACGGACCTTTTTTACATCCCGGCGGGGATCGTCGGGGGATTGACTGCAATTTATCTGCAATCCACTCTGGAATGGGTGATGAAACAGCAGGTGAATTTTATCCAGATGATGATGATTTTTGCCATGATCGGATTGCTTATCAAGTATTGTAAAGAATTTGCCTCCGGAAAGGTGAAGGTGATCGCATGAAAAAGGTATTGTTTTTTCTGATGCTCCTTTCTTTTCCCGGCATGGCTGTGGAATGTGAATTTCTTACGCCGCAGGTATTTGTGCTGAAAAATCCCAAACCATTTAAATATACTTCCCATAAAATAAGGAGATCCGGATTCTGGAAGAAGGAAAACGCTCTTTTACGGGATAAAGACGGCAATATCCTGCGGAAAGCAGATATAACAAGTTATGAATACTGTATTCTGGAAAAGCCTCTGAAAGACGGGGAAAAAATCATGGTCGGCGGGTTTGCCGGACAATATAAAAAGGATGTGCCGGGCAATATATTCAAACTCAATCAGGTTGGCAACGGACTGAAACAGAAGAAAAAATATGCCTACATGGGGGCTTGGCTGGGGCCTCTGGGAGCCTTGCCGTTGAAACACCTTGCAGGAAAAGAGTTTGAATTGCGGAAAAGTTCAGATCATAAATGTGTATATAAAAATACCTTGCGTTTGCGGAAAGAGGATCCGGTGTATCCGGAAAATATTCCTTTCACCGGCGAAGAGGTGTTGGAACTGGATTATTCCTTCTTCAATACTCCCGGTAAATATTATTTTTATGTGGAAGGAATCGGACGGAGCATGGATTTTGTTATTGCTCCCGAAACTCTTTCCGAAGCCTTTTATATCCATGCAAGGGGATTATATCACAAGAGGTGCGGCATTGCAAAAACGCAACCCTTTACTGCATGGGAAAGTCCTGTATGTCATAAAAAAGTCATCCGGGGCCGTTTTCCGGGAAATGATACCCATTACCGTAAAGGCAAAGGGGAGAAGAAGTTTGGATTTTTTGACATCAAAGACAATCGTATCGGGGTAAAAACTTTTGATCTTATAAAAGATAATCCTCCCTATAAAACAGAGATCGTTACGGCTCCCGGCGGCTGGCATGATGCGGCTGATTATGACCGCAGACCGTATCATTTGCGTATTGTCAGTGATCTGGCAACCGTTTATCTGATGAAGCCGGAAAACTTTATGGACGGTCAGCTCAATATTCCGGAAAGCGGCAATGGGATTCCGGATATTCTGGATGAAGCCGCCTGGGGGGTAAAGCATCTGCTTGCTGTTCAGCAGAAGGATGGCGGAGTGGGAACATGGTTTGAAACTACCGGTCATCCGGGACCCGGCGAAGGCTTGCCGGATAAGGAAAACCGTTTCTATTATGTATCGGCACCAGACCGTAACGGAACACTTATGTATGCGGCGGCAGTCAGTACTCTTGCTCTTGCCATGAAAAAAGCCGGAGCAGAAAAAGAGGCGGCAATGTATCTTCTTTCTGCACAGAAGGCATGGGATTTTGCCATGGATAAGCAAAAACGCCTTGTGACATGGCTGCGTCTGAAGGGGAAAATGATCTCCTATATGGAAGACCCCTTGCTTTACGGAGAGGATCTTTTGAAGGCAGGGGGGAATCTTTATATCCTTACAGGAAAGAGAAAATATCTTGATGTGGTTCCTGAGGAAGCCGTAAGGATAAAGAATGATTTCAGGAGAGATTTCTGGAGATGGTCACCTCTGTCATGGATGATGCTTGCTCTTTATCCTGTGAAGGAGTTGGCTGAATATTATGAAGAATACCGGAAAGTTATTCTGCGTGAAGCGGATAAAATGCTTGCGGATCAGGAAAATGCCTATCCCTACCGGACACTGTGGCACGCTTCTGATGCCGGATGGGTACATGCTATGGCATGGGGGAATTATCATCCGCTGCGTAGGGCAATGATGTTGATCGCCGCCCATTTCCTTTCCGGAAAGGATCAATATTTACAGGGAGCATATCTTGCCAATGATTTCCATAACGGGGCAAACCCGTTGGGCAGAAGTATGACTTCCGGACTGGGAAAGATTTATCCTGCCGTATTCCTTGATCTTGTAAGTTATGCAGATAAGATTGGTGAATTTGTGCCGGGGATCACCCCTTACGGCAATACATTCGGACTTGACCGTAATGCGGTAAAGATGGTATATGGAAAGAATGCAGAACTCCTTCCCGTATTCCGCAGATATGTGAATCTGGAATTTCTGAGTGTGCCTTCCTGTGAGTACAGTGTGTGGGAGACCATTGCTCCGGCGGCAGTGACAACGGGGTATCTTATAGAGAAAGCAGTACTGCCTTCTGAAAAATTGAAACAGCGTAAACCCGCAGACGATTTCCGGAAACTTCCCGGATACAATGCTCTGCCGTGAGGAAAATATGAAAGAAAAAACAATTGAAATATTTTTGTTTATAGATGCTTTAGGCTGGAAGATCGTCAATGACCATAAGTTTCTGACAGAACTTCTGCCGTACCGGAAAAAAATCGATATGCAGTTCGGCTATTCCAGCAGTGCCATACCTACCATCCTTTCAGGAAAGACACCAGCTGAACATGGTCATCTGGGATTGTTCCGGTTTGCTCCGGATGTTTCTCCTTTCAGAAGTTTTTCCCGGTTAGCATTTTTATTTAAACCGGCAGGTTTCTGGAACCGGGGGAGGGTACGGCATCATTTGTCAAAGATCCTGAAAAAGATCTATGGCTTTACCGGATATTTCCAGCTTTACCGTATGCCCATAGAAAAACTGCAATATATGGATTACTGTGAAAAACAGGATCTTTTTATTGCCGGAGGAATGGGAAATATTGCCAATCTGCACGATTCTTTGAGCAAAAAAGGCGTGGATTTTCATATTTCCGACTGGCATTTGAGTGATTCTGAAAATTATATTGCTGCCGGAAATGCCATTGAAGAGGGAAAAAAATTCCTTTTTGTTTATACAGCAAGTCTGGACGGACTTCTTCATGACATGATCGGGGATGCTTCTGCCATAAAAACAAAACTTGAGGAGATCGGAAAAAAGATCACAACTCTTTACCGGAAAGCGGAAGAATATGCAGAAAATGTACATTTTACCGTTATTTCCGATCATGGTATGACGCCTCTTGCCGGAACGGTGGACATTATGGGGAAAATAGCAGGAAGCGGACTGGTTTTCGGTAAGGATTACGGAGCCTGTTACGATTCCACCATGGCAAGATTTTATTTTCTGAATGAAAAATCCCGGCATGTGATCACAGAGATCATGAAAGAATTTCCCGGACACTTTTTAAGCAGGGAAGAGGAACTTGCATACAGAATATACCGTTCCGACCGTATTTTCGGCGACGCTGTCTTCCTGCTGGATGCAGGAATCCAGATCGTTCCTTCCGATATGGGGGAAAAACCGTTGAACGGGATGCACGGGTTTATTCCGGAAAATACTCATTCTTATGCGGCGATCCTTTCCAATGCAGCTTTGCCGGATCATATGGAACATGTAGCAGATTATTTTAATTTAATGATAGAAAGGGCTTCTTATTTATGAAAATACCGTTTTTCAGAAACACCGTTACCAATTATTTTTCCATGTTTGTCCGTCTGGTACAGGGGATCCTTGTCACCCGCTGGCTCATCAGTCATCTGGGGGAGGCTCAGTACGGATTGTGGGTCATGCTGTGGAGCTTTTTTTCCTACGCCCTTCTGCTGGATCTGGGGTTCGGTGTGGCGGCACAGAAGGTTACGGCAACGGAATTATATAAAAAGGATATAGAGAAATATAATCACACCATTTCCAGTATCTTTTTCAGTCATGTGAGTATGGCATTACTGATTCTGCCTTTGACTTTTGCCGGGATGTATTTTATACGGGAACTTTTTCATCTGCCGCCGGATGCGACTGCGGAATACATCCGTTTCTGCCGGATCTCTCTGCTTTTGAGCGGACTTGCGGCAACAGTTGTATTCCCGCTGGGAGTTTTTCCGGAAATTTTGGTTGGGTTGCAGAAACTTTATTTGCGAAACTATATCATCATTATTTCCAAAGTATTGGAACTTACCGGAGTCATAGTCATTTTTGCTATGGGGAAAGGTCTTTTTGTTCTGCTGTTTTTCGTGATGCTGGTCATGGGTGCCACCCAGTTCGCCATGCTGATTTCTGTATGGAAAAGTATTCCCTCCTTCCGCATACGGCTGGCATTTGACAAAGAGATTTTCAAGGGAATATTCCATTTTTCCAGTGCGGTTTACATTATTTCCATCGGCCGTATGATCTGGGAAAGAGGAATGTTTCTTCTTATCAGTATTTTCTGCGGACTTGCCCCGGTCGGCGTTTTCCAGCTGGGAAGCCGGATACCTTTCCTGATTCAGCAGATCGCACTTCCTTATGTGGAAAATATCTCCCCCATATCTGCATTGCTTCACAGCCGTAACCGTACCATGCATCTGGCACAGATCCTGATACGGTCCATCCGCTGGGTGAACTTTTTTGCCGCCGGGGCAACGGTCATGGTTATGATCTATGCTCCGCGAATCATTCTTTTTCTTTTCAATGTGAAAAATGATGAAGCGGCATTTATCTGCCGTCTTATGGTGCTTTTTGTTTATTTCCTTCTGGTGTACAGGATCATTCCGGAAAAATTCCTCACTATGGCGGAAGAACACAAATTCCTTGCCAAGGTACAGAGCTTTGAAAGTATTTTCTTTATTCTGATCTCTATTGCCGGACTTTTGATCAAGCCCCATGAATTGATTGTGGTGGCGGCGATGATCCTGACAAAATTTATCGGAACCGTATTTTTTGTCATGCCCCGCCTTATCAAACGAACTAATATGAAATTGCGGTACTTTGTACTGTATTCATTATTTGAACCGGCCCTACTGGCACTTTCCACCGGAATGATTTGTTACTGGCAGTATTATCTGCTGCGGGGACAGCTCCATGAATTTTTTCTTCTGGCATTGGCGGGGGTATCCGGATGTCTGATCTACTTCCCGGCACTCTATTTTATGATGTTTGACCATGCTGAAAAGTTCAGAGTAAAAAAACTTATCGGAAAAATTACCGGAAAATTAAGGAGGGCGTAAGTTATGGAAATGCGTTTTGAATATATGGATAATGTATTGATAGCACATTTGCAGATGTTTCTTGATCGCAGCGGGGCGGAAAATTTCAAATATGTTTTAGGCGAACGGATGAAAGTCGGTGAAAAGATCGTACTGGATCTGGAAAAACTGGTCAATATTGACAGTTACGGACTGGATGCTCTTCTTGCCATGGCACAGAAGGCTCTGGAAAATGATTCACTCATCAAACTTGCCGGAGTGAGCGCGGATATGAAGATCGTGCTGGATATAACCAAAGTATATAGAGTCTTTGAGATTTATCCCACTGTTGAGGAGGCAGTGGCAAGCTGTAAGGAGGAAAAGGTATGATTTCTGTATTGATGCGTTCCCATAATGACATACCTTATGTGAAACAGACGGTTGAGGCACTGCTCAGTCAGAATATGGATGAGGCTGTGGAGATCATCTCCTGCGACGATCACTCTACAGACGGTACTGCGGAATATCTGGCGGAAAGACCGGAAATCCGCCGTATTTCCCCGCCGGAAGGCAAATACGTTCCCGGCAAAACCCTGAATTACATGGTAAGTGAAGCGAAAGGGGAATATATCGTATTCAACAATGCCGATGCCATTCCCCAGAGTAAGGAATATCTGAAAAATCTGGTCGCCCCTCTGAAGGATGAAAATGTAAATTGTGTATTTGCCAATCAGATCGCAAGAAAGAATGCCTTTGCCGTCGTCCGGAAAGATTATGAACGGGCATTTGGAGATGGTTCCATTTCCTGTAAATGGAACAGATTCTTTTCTCTGGTCTCTTCCGGTTTCCGCAGGGAGGAACTTTTACAGAATCCTTTTGATGTTTCTTTCCAGTATTCGGAGGATTCCCAGTGGGTCAACCGCAGGGAAGTGAAAATCGTATATGTGCCGGAAGCTGTTGTGGAACACTCTCACAACTATACCATTAAAGAAGTGACAAAACGCTTTTTCAATGAAGGGGTGGCAGATAAACAGATGGGAAAAAATACTCCCGGAATATTGCGGACATGGAAGAGTATTCTTGCTGAAACTCTGCGGGACTGGATCTATATTGCTGAACACGGCGCATGGAAAGAACTTTTCTATGCTCCTATTTACCGTTATACCCAGAAAATGAGTTATTACCGGGGGACACGGGCATGAAGATCGCTCATATTGTCCGCCGTTTTTCCTTTTCCGAATGGGGCGGTACGGAAAGTGTAGTCTGGAATATTGCCAGACAGCAGAAAGCGCAGGGGCTGACTCCGGAGATCCTCTGTACTGCGGCATTGGATAAAGCCGGAACGGATGTCGTGGATGGTATAACCATCCGGCGTTTTCCTTACTTCTATCCATATATCCCCATGCCGGAAAAAGACAGACTTGCTCTGGATAAAAAGGGTGGTAATCCCTTTTCGCCTGAACTTATGAAGGCGTTGAAAGAGGGGTATTTTGATATATTCCATGTTCATGCAGGCGGAAGATTGGCAAATTATTCTATGCGTCTTGCAAAGAAATTGTCCATTCCCGCTTTGATGAGTTTGCACGGCGGCTCCTGTGCCATACCGGAACAGGAGATGAAATTGATGCTGGAACCCTTGAAACATAAATTCAGTTATGGCGGGATCATCGACCGGCTCTGCCGGATGCGTACTGCTCCGGAAAGCAGTGCGGATGTATTGCTTGCCCTGAGCCGGGAGGAAGTGGAAAAACTTAAGAATCGTTATCCCGGGAAACGGGTGGAACTTTTCCCCAATGGGATCCTGCACCGGGAATTGCCGGAAGAAGGGGATTTCCGGAAGAAATACAATATTCCCGAAGACAAAAAAATCATCCTTTGCATTTCCCGTATCGATTATCAGAAAAATCAGAAAAT
>JAZKZE010000077.1:0-3580 GCA_045612485.1 Victivallales bacterium
ATGGAAAGGTCGTGCAGGTGAATATCCGCATTGCGGTGGGCGTTGCCGATCTCGTCATCATAGATCTCGGAAAGCCAGTAGTTGGCGGTGATCGCTCCTGAGTTGGAGAGGATCAATCCCCCCACAGAGTAGGTAACAGTGGAGTTTTCCTTTACCCGCCAGTCATTGATCTTCACATAGTCATCCACAGTTTTCTTGAAGTCAAGGATGGTGGACTGGGTATTACGCAATTTTTCCCGCTGACGGCGGTAAAGAATATAGGCTTTTGCCACATCAGCGTAACCAGCCTGAACAAGTACAGATTCCACAGAGTCCTGAATATCCTCCACAGCGATCAGACCTTCTTTGATCTTGGGTTCATAGTCTGCAGTGACTTTAAGAGCAATAAAGTCGATAATGGAACTGTTGTACTGCTTTTCCTGGGCCTCAAAAGCCATCTTCACGGCATCGGAGATCTTCCTGAGATCGAATTCCACATTTTTGCCGTCACGTTTCTGTACCTGATACATTTTTTTCTCCTGTAATTTTACAATAGTATAATATTAAAATCTTTTATTATTTTCTTTTTCATCTTCCCCGGATCGCCGCAGCAGGAACAAATTCCTTCATGATGGCAAGATATTCCGCCATCTGTTCATTGCTTACTGCAAAGGCAGGATCATTTTTCAATACATCGCCGGAATCGGCAAAAGGCTGAAGAAAATACCTTTCCGCTCCTCTGATCCATTTTCCTATGGCATAAAAATCCTCCCTGCTGTGCAGAGAACCGGTCACTGTAGTACGGAATTCATAAGGTACTTTCCCTTCAAGGAGTTTCTTCACACTTTTTTCAACGGGGATCAGGCATTGATCATTCCCGCTTGTAAGAGCATATTTTTCCGGAGAATTTTTTATATCCATAGCCACATAATCCAGTTTTTTCTCTTCCAGCAGTTCTGCAAGAACCTCCGGAAATGCCCCGTTGGTATCCAGTTTCACCTTGTATCCCAATTCTTTGATGCGGCAGATCAATGCAAAACTTTCTTTATGCAGCAGAAACTCGCCACCCGTAAGACAAACACCATCCAGAAGTCCGGAACGTTTTTTCAGAAATGCAAGCACCTCATCACAGGAAAGAAACCCTTCAAGCCCCCCGCCTTTCGCCAGAGAAGCATTATGACAGAACGGACAGGAAAAATTGCAACCGGAACTGAAAAGGGTACATGCCACCATACCGGGATAATCCAGCAATGTAAGTTTCTGCAACCCAAGCAACATAATTTTCTCCCCTTTCCTGTTTTCTTTTCCCTGTTTCCACCTGAAGCGTCAAACATAGTGACACCACAATATATAGTTAAGCGATGCCATTCACAACACAACATATAATATACTCCACTGCAAAAACAATACAAGCAGATTTATTTTGCCCGGAATTTTGAAAACGGCTTTTTTTCTCTCATTCCCGGAAAATTTGAGTACAAAATCCCGGAAATAAAATTTTTCAAAAAATATTTTCTTTCTCTGTTTCCCTGTTATCAAACGACACCATACGGCATTATTTTCTTTTCCCCGGAAAATACAATAGATTGTATCAAAGACAAAATAACAATACAATAGATTGTATGATTACCACAACACGGCATAAATCCCCATCCGGAAAAAGTCACAGAAAAACGGCAAAAGGCTCCCTGAAAAAAGAGCCTTTTTTCTGAAGCCGGATTTTTTCCGGAAGGACTTACAACTGACTCAGGAAAAAAGATTGAATTTCACAATATACCACATTGCCATCACCCCGTCTTTCCAGCCGATCTTCTTTCCTTCAGCATTGGAACGGGGTTTGTAGCTGATGGGGATCTCAAAGATCCGTAAATCCATATCAGCAAGGCGGGCAGTCACTTCCGGTTCGATCCCGAACCGGTCAGATGTAAGGGGAATGGAACGGAATACATCCCCTCTGATCATTTTATAACATGTTTCCATGTCTGTAAGACGCAGATTGGAAAGCATATTGGATAATTTTGTCAGAAACGCATTGACCGCATAATGCCAGTAGCGATCCACCTGACCGGCATTTCCGCTGTAACGGCTGCCATAGACAACATCCGCTTTGCCTTCTTCAAAATATTTGAAAAGCCGGGGCAATTCCGCAGGATCATACTCCAGATCCGCATCCTGGATGACGACCGCATCCCCGGTGGTCTTTGCCAGTCCGGTACGGATGGCAGCCCCCTTGCCTTTATTGACCTCATGGTGCAGAATGACCATAGCAGGATCGGAAGCATATTTTTCCAATGCTTCTTTCGTTCCGTCGGAAGAACAATCGTTTACAACAACGATCTCCAGATCATTTATACCGCACTTTTTCACACAGCCAATAATATGATCGATCGTCTTTTCCTCATTATATGCAGGGATAAGAACAGATAACTTCATTATTTTTCTCCATTTTAATCATTATAACACACAATTAAATGTAGCATAAAATTTTATTTTTTCAAACCGGAAATATCTTTCCACCACTCTTTCTGCGGCAGTTCCTTACCGGAAAGATCCACTTTTTCCCCCATAAGAGGCGTAATATAAGGAATTTTATTTTCCTTTGCAAGACGCACGATTTCCGTAATGGAGTGATCCCATTTATGCATGGCAAGATCAAATACCCCCCAATGGATGGGAAGAAAAAGTTTTCCTTTCAGATCCCGGAACGCCGGGGGCATTTCCCGGGGAAACATGTGGTTGTAGGGCCAGTTTTCATTCCAGGCATCGATTTCTAGACAGACAAGATCAAAGGGACCGTATTTTTTCCCGGCTGCGGCAAACTGTTTCCCGTAACCGCTGTCCGCTCCGAAAAAGATCTTTTTACTTTCCCCGTCCCCTTCCTTTGCCGGAACAGATTCTATCACATAAGACGCCCACAATGTCTGGAAACGGTCAGCCCAGCTTCTGCCGGAAAAGTGTCGGGAGGGTACAGAAGTAACTTTGATATTGCCGATGACAACCGAATCATGCCACCCCAACTCTTTGATCCGGGCTGACTCGATTCCCCAGGAACGCAACCTTGCCCCCACCCCCAGAGCCGTTACAATGGGAAATTTCTTAAAACGGATACTGCGTATGAAATCATATTCCAGATGATCGTAATGATCGTGGGATATGATCACAAAATCCAAATCCGGCAACGCATTGATTTTCATGGGATTTTCCGTATAACGGCGTACCACTCCGGGTATCGGGGCAGCATTGCCGAAAACAGGATCTGTCATAAAACGGGCTCCGGCAAGTTCAAAGACAAGGGAGGAGTGTCCCAGCCACCGTACAGAAAACGCATCCTTTTTTCCGGAAAAATCTGCCGGGGAAAGGTGTACTTTTGGCAGCTCTTCTTCCGGAGCATTGGGAGATTTGAAAAGGAAACGGAACATTCCAAGTTTACTTCTTTTCTTTCTTTTCTCCTTCGGAAAAAATTTCACCATTTCCTCATTTTCAAATCTTCCGTTTTTATAATAGGAAAGACGGGAAAATTTTTCTTTTTCCTCCTTTTGCGGCAGCTCCCCCATATTCCTGGATACACAGGAACATACCGTCATAAATACTGTCAGAACTG
>JAZKZE010000078.1:0-2572 GCA_045612485.1 Victivallales bacterium
GAGCACTAAGCCGCGAGAGAATGAGGGCGTTTTTTGCCCGAATGAACGCAGGCGCGTATAATGGAAAAAGAAACTGCCGCATTACGAAAGAGTTTGACTGCACAAAAGGAAAAAGTGAGGGGGAGAGGGGAGAGAAAAAAGAAAAATGCGTTTGGGGCTCTCTCCTGAAGGTTGCACAAAACAGGATGAAGAAGTATTTTTGAAAAAATCTGACAAAATCACTTTTTTAAAAGCAGATTTCTTTACGCACATAATTTTGCAAAAATATGCCATTTTTACAAAATTATGGGATAGCTGTGGATTTTTTCCGGATAAATTCCGGAAGCGGTCAGGAACGGAATTGAAATACGGAAAAAATATGCTATTGTATCTCCGTTTTTACCGGATAATATTTATTGAAAGGAGTCTGAAAATGAAATTGGATCTGATGTTTCTCAATGATGCCCAGCTTAAAGCTCTGGGCGGCCATGACATCAAAGCAGCGATGGATGATGTAAGAGAAGTTCTTACTCTTCATGTACAGAAAAAAGTAAACAGTCCCAGTAAAGTAGTACTCCGCTGGGGGACGACTGTGGAAGATGAAAACCTTTACGGCAGATGTAATGCCATGCCCTGTTGCGTAGGCGGAAATGTGAATATGGCAGGGATCAAATGGCTTGGTTCCAATCCCCAGAACTATAAACAGGGATTGCCCCGGGCTACCGGACTTGTGGTTCTGAATGATCCTGATACAAAAATTCCCCTTTGCGTAGCGGATTGTACCCAGGTATCCGGGGTGCGTACCGGAGCTGCCAGTGCATTGGCGATCGACAAACTTGCAAAGAAAGATTCCTCCACCATTCTTCTGATGGGGGCGGGATTCCAGGCAAGACTCCAGCTGGAATCTGCTAAAATCGTGCGTCCCGGACTGAAAAAATGCTATGTATATGACATCCGACCGGAACAGTCTGCAAAGTTTGCAGAAGAAATGTCTGCTAAATTGAATATGGAAGTTATTGCCACTGACGATCCCAAAAAGGCATCTCTGGAAAGCGATATCGTTATTACCGTAACGATCTCTGCTGTCCCTGTGGTATTTGCAGATTGGCTGCATCCCGGTCAGACCTGTCTCAATCTTGCCGACTTTGAGTATGAATATGATTGTCTGCCCAAATGCAGTAAGGTGGTTGTAGATGACTGGGAGGGGGTGAAACACCGTCTGATAAGTACCGTATCCCTCATGTACCGAGACGGGCTTTTCAAGGAAGAACAGCTTCATGCGGAATTGGGCGAGATCCTGCTTGGCGAGAAACCCGGCCGTGAAAATGATGATGAAATCATTTATTTCAACAGTGTGGGATTGGGAGCGGAAGATCTTGCAGTCATTACCCGCTGTTACCGTAAAGCCTTGAAAGAAGGCGGCGGAACGGTTGTTCCCTATTGGGAATAAACAATTTCTCAACTACTCCTGCGGGGGGATTTTTCCCGCAGCAGGAGTATGCATATAAAGTTCAGATTTGATCTTTCTTTATCAACAGGGTATTTCTCTCCGGAAATATTTTCGTGAAGAAAGAGTGAAAAGAACTTGAAAAAGCTTTTGAGTACGGTTATATTATACCGTATGGTTTGCCCGAGTAGCTCAGGGGATAGAGCAGCAGTTTCCTAAACTGTTGGTCGCAGGTTCGATTCCTGTCTCGGGTACCACCTTTCTGTATTTTTGCCGGAAGAAATCACTTCTTCCGGCTTTTTTGTTTCTTTTGTTTGTGCTTGAAATTTAACTATTTATGTAATATTTTCAAAAACGGAGAATTTACCTTTTCTCTGTTTTTGCTCATAAAAATGCCCCTTTTTGCACTGGATTCTCCGTTTGCCCTGTGTTGCGTACACGGGAATTTTATTATTTATAACTCATTGGAGAATAATATTTTACGAAAATATACTGCCTTTGGAGTTTTGATTCTCCAATATATGGTCGCCATATATCGCTAAATCAAAACCCGTACACAACGGCATTGTTGTTTATAATAAATCATTTATGACAAAAAAGGTGGTTCGGATTTAAGCATATTAGGGGACCCCTCATTCGCGAATTCGTGTGTCACGCTTTTTGTGACAGATGATATCACAAACCTTCCACACCGTGTTTCTCCGACTCGTCAGCGGATGTCTATACACGAACCGGACGGCACTGTTTGCTCCTTTTGCCGCCTGGTCGGCTACTATGAAGCCGTTGACGAAACTGCCCGTCTGACCGAACTCCGTCCGGAGCTGGACGAACAGGAGAAACGAGCAAGTAATGAACGCTTGGCGTACATTGCCGACCATATCAAAGAACAGCCGGAAGTGAGTATCCGACACTTTGTCCCGGATGAACAAAAAAATGGTGGAGCGATTGTTGAGATTTCTGGACAGGTTAGAAAAATATCTGCCACAAACGGAATAATCGTTATGGCAGATGGGGTAGTTATACCTATTGACAAGATAATTGATGTGTCTGTATGAAAACGGCAGAATTTCTTCTGCCGTTGAAATGAAGATAAATGCTTTTATTTATTTTGTTTTTTCTTGTGTATGTTGCCTATGAACATTGCCA
>JAZKZE010000079.1:0-24586 GCA_045612485.1 Victivallales bacterium
AAGTTCCGGAGTATGCTGACTCATGGCAGGATCCAGTTCCAGCCAGAAATAGGCAAGGATATTGATATTCTCATACCCTTTGCAGATGGCACTTATGAATTCTCTTCCACGCTGTCTTGCTTTTGCATAATCTTCCCGGAATGTTCTGCCTTTTTCCGGACGGTATTTCCAGTTCTGCAATCTCCAGTAATCCTCTATATCCAGCACAAAACCTTTCAGGCCCCCTTCTTTTGCAATGGTGGCAAGTACATTGAAGTTATGGCAGACACCATCCCAGAAAGCATCATCATAAAGATCAAATTTTTTCTCGGCATCCAGGAGTCGGGTTTTAAGGAAGTTATCGGTCAGTTTGCTGCTTTTGGTATTCTGCAACATCTTTATCTGACCTGCAAAATATTCCAATTTCATTTTTTTACGGGTAAACATCGTATAAAGCGGCAAAAGCTCTTTTCCATTCTCATCTTTCACACCGTCCAGATTGATGCCCAGGCCCCTGTGGGGAAGAGCCTTTTCGATCATTTTCACATTTGCGGCATAAAATGATACGGAAGGATCACACCAGCCGATCTTGATAAATTTCGGATGTGCCGGAACAGTAAAAGAATCCCCGCCCGATAAAACAGATACAGCTGTAAGAATTGCAGCAGCAAGTTTAAGTTTCATATACTTTCCTTTCACGCTCTTTTATTTTGTATCTCAATCTATAATGAAACCTCTGAAAAATGGCCGGTTGCTCCATCCGGCATCATTTCCCGCTGCATTGCTGAAATTTCTGATCTGTGTAAAATCATTGCTGAATTCCCGGTAAGACCTTCCTGTCACGTGTCCATCAATAAAAAGCATATTGGATTTTCCTGTGGAATAGGTGGCTTTTGCCGGAGTACCTACTGTAGGACGGGCATCACCGGAAGCGTGCCGGTAAGCAATATAATCCATAGCAGTAACAGCATAACTGCTTACATATTTACTGTCCATGATAAGCATAGCGGCGGATGCGGAAAAAACATCCCGCAGTTTTCTGTTTTTCTTCAGGTAGGTCTTGCTCAAAGCGTCACTTCCGCTGAACCAGGCATTCATGGCATAGTGGGTGTGGGTAAACAGATTTGAAGCAGATGCCCCGAATCCGTTTTTTTCCCGTTTGCAAACAAAAGACGGAGATTTGGCAACAGTATTGCCATTATATTTCACTCCGTACCCGGAAGTCTGTCCGCCATATCCGGAAAGAAGTCCATACCAGGCACCGCTTCTGCCATAGTCAAAATCGGGATTGCTGCTGGTAACCTTGGCAGGAAGGATCCATTCCTGATAATCGCTGGAGTAGTTGCTTGCCGCCAGTCCGATCTGTTTGAGATTGGAACTGCACGCGATATCATGGGCAGTTGCCCTTGCCCTGTTCAATGCAGGAAGAAGCATTCCCGCAAGAATGGCAATGATGGCAATGACAACAAGCAGTTCAATGAGTGTAAAACTGTTTCTTCTGATTTCTTTTTTCCCGAACATGAGAACATTTTCCTTTACTGTTTATTATTTATTATTCATTATCTTTTTTTTTACAGAATCCCTGATAAGAAGATTGACCTTTACATAGACGATATTATTCTTTCTGACGGCATTTTCCGTTTCCAGTCCAAGAAGCAGCTTTACCGCAGTTTCCCCTTCCCTTTGAAAGGGCTGTTCAACAGTGGTCAGGGGAGCTACCGCATACTGGATAATGGGATAAGCATTTCCGTAACCTATAACAGAAATATCTTCCGGCACCCTTAAATTTCTCTTATGTGCCTGCATCATTACCATCATGGCTATGTCATCTGTCATGCACCAGAAAGAATCCGGGATATCTTTTCCATCCAACATTGCCTCTATAATTTCCTGTAACCGGGCATAGGTCATATCCCGGGTATGGGTGATATGATATTTTTCACATTCGGAAAGTCCGGCTTCTTTAAGGGCATCCAATGCCCCTTTCTCTCTTTCCGGATAATAATCGCCGGTAACAAGGGCGATTTTCTTTCTTCCATTATCCACCAGATATTTTACCGCCTCCCGTACGCCGTTATAATCATCAGTCATGACCGTAAGCTGATCCGGCAAGACCAGACCGCTACTGATAAAAACTACCTCGATACCGTGTTCTTTGCAGAATTTTGTTACCAGCAAACTGTTTTCAATTTTCTGATCGTTGAGATAAATAAGTTTTTTTATTCTTTTGCCGGGCAATTTCTGCAACTGCATTTCCAGATCATCGCTGTAACCGAACATGAGAACAGAATAATCATTTCTTGCAGCTTCGACCATTACTCCGGAAATGATCCGGCTGTATACAGCATGAAGATTTTCCAATGTTGCAGTAAAAAGAGCTATGGTACGGTTTACTCCGGTGCGGGTGATCACTGCCGCCTCATTTTTATAATACCCCATTTTTCTTGCCGTATCCAGGATCTTCTGACAGCTTTTTTCATTGATCTTATATTTTTTTGCGTGTCCCCGCAATACTTTCTCCACTGTAGAAAGTGCGTACCCACTTTCTGCTGCAATATCTTTTCCTGTAACCATATTTTCCCTGTTTTATTCAACTGTTACGGCAACTGCGACGACGCAGTAACTAAATATAAATCACCTTATCCGGTTTGTCAAGGAAAATAATAAAATTTTTAATTATATTTTGCAGTCATCCCGTAAAAATTGAAGGACAATACCCCTCCCCCATCGGCATCAAAGAGGGGCTTGCCATGACTCTTCCCGGTATCTATGCGGCACAATCCGCAAAGGAAGGCGGAGCCTTGAAAAAGATCATCTGTCCCCGGGATAAAGAATAAGAAAAAGTATATTTTTACTGATTTCTGACAAGTGCGGCAAAAACTTGTATTTTGCCGCACATTTTTTGGCATTCTTTCAGAAGAAAAGGGGATTACTCCATGCGGTACGTCCTTCTGCATCTGTGATGACCCATCTGGCATAAGCTCCGGGTGAGCGGAGTTTTTCCACATCACACCGGGCAGCAGTGCCGGGTGCATCCTGTCCGGGAATGATCAGACATCTGCCGCTTTGTTTCAGAACAAGGGCACATTTGACAACTTCAGAAAATTCTGCATAACAAAAGTTTCCTTCCATTCCGAATGTATGGAATTGCGGTCCCTGTGTAGCATAAAATTCCCCTTTACGGAGAGCCTTCATTACCGATTCCAACGAGCGTTCTTCAGCACAAATAACAGTCCAGGCACCGAAAAGGGAGCATTTCCGGTGCATATCATCTACGGCAACAGCAGCAACCTTTTTCCCATCGGCAAGCAGTTCATCCCAGGTCTGCACGCTGTATGCTCTTCCATAATGATCACATTCGGTATTATATACTTCCAAAGCAAAATAATTTTTCAGATCCCGGATATCCCCGGAACTGAATGCACACCAATGGGGATGTGCTATTTCCGTAATTCCGCCTGCCGCAGCAACAGCATCAATAACTTCCTGGGCACTTTCCCCGGTTTCAAAGGGACGCAGACACTTGAAATCCAAAGGCAGATTCAAAGCAACCAGATGCCATTTGCACCGATCGGGAGCTGAAACGGGATGCAGTTCCGCCCCCTGAATCACGATCATACCATGATTGTCCCATTGCGTCACATCATTGACCTGATGGTGATCTGTCATTGCCAGCACATCATACCCTTCTGCCGCATAGGAACGGATCACCTCTTCCGGTGCAAGAGTTCCGTCAGATAATGTGGAATGGGTGTGCAAATTGGCACGGAGAGCAAGTCTTTCTTCACCATAGTAATTCATAGCATCTGTTTCCTCTTTTTATTGATTTTTATTTTCAAAGTTTCTCTTCCAGAAAGTTCTGCATATCTTTTACAGAGGTAAAAAGAAGAGAACCATTCACCTCTTTCAATGCCTCCATACGGGCGGATTTTGCCCATGCCGCGGAAAGGCACTTGATGCTTGCTTTACGGGAGGAAGTTACATCTGATACACCGTCACCGATATAAAGCACTTCTTCTGCTGTAAGAGAATATTTTTCCATAAGAAGTTTCAACTGGAAAGATTTGTCTGTACTTTCCGCCCTGCCGGTCTGGACAAAGGAAAAATAATCCTTTATTTTCAGGTATTCCAGAGAAATATTGGCAGTCATGGCAGAGCGTCCTGTAAGAATGGTAAGGATCACACCTTTTTCTTTCAGGAAATCCAGAAATTCCCGGATATGGGGGAATACATCCGGACACATTTTCCCATGCAGTTCTTTATGATATCCGGCAAATTCTTTCATATATTCTTCTTTGTAATCTTCCCCCATAAAATGCCGCAACACCCCTTCTTCATTCATGCCGAAACAGCCGAATATATCTTCTCTGGCAGGAGCCTTTTCTTTCATATATTTCTTAAATACGATATCAAATACTTCCAGACAGAAATCCACACTGTCTGCCAGAGTCCCGTCAAAGTCAAAAGAGATAAGTTTGATCATTTTTTCCCCTTATTATATTTCTTTTTATCCCGTAAAAGTTTTATTCCATACCCTGTCAGAAAAATTCCAGTAAGCATAAAAGGCAGAAGAAACAGTACCGGAAAACAATTCCCTTCCTGCAAAAACAGTTTTCCCGCAGGAAACCCCATAATGGCAGAAAAGAGGAACCAGATAAGGCCGAATACCAGAAAAAATCCCCCGCCTTCACAGTCCCGCTTTTTCTTTTCCTCCCGCAAAGAGTGTTCCGGAAGCTCTTTTCCCAGAACCTTACTCAATTTTTCCGCATCTTCCAGAAATCCCTTCAGATCCCCGTGATCCAGAAGAATATACTCTCCCCTGTTCCGGAAAACAAGGTAAAGGGTATAACACATATAATTACTGTCTTTTCCCTTTATCTCCCGGGATTGTATATGGAGTTTTTCAAGTTCCGGCAAAGGAACTCTTTCCACATTCAGAGGATCTTTCCCTTTGCCATCCGGATAAAATGCCTTTTCCTCCAGGTCGATTTCAGCACATTTCCGTGTCAGCTTATAAATCAGAACCGATGCCCCCACTACAACAAATAAGGAGCCTGCAATAATGAGCATATATTTCTGCGGGGCAGCCTCCCGGAATCCGCAGGCGACAGGGATCATTCCCATGAGAATAAAAATCACCCCGAAAAGGTAATTCTGCCATGTACAGACCTTTTTTATTCTGTGCGGCGTGAATACAAGGCGCGTTGAACGGAAATTACAGGCACTTTTAGGTACTTCGTAAAACATTTTCTGTTACACACTCCTTTTAATCCCTTCCGAAAAACTTTTTCCGCTCTTCAAGGATCTTTTCTTTCAATTCCGCAATGCGGGTCAGGAGCCCCTCTTCCCCGTCAGCTGCCCGCAGCAAAAGATCCCCCTGTTCTGCACAAAGGGGATCATGGATCTTTTTGAAATAATGCTCCATAAGGAAAAGAGCATATTTCACCAGCCGGAAAGATCCGAAGGGAAATTCATCATCACAACCGCCAACCGCAACACAACGGGAATTTATAACAGCATCTTTGAAAGAGGCAAAAGAAGCATCCTTTGCAAAGATAACGGTATAATCCTTATCCGCTTTCTGGGATGGTCTGCCGTGATAATCGCTGCTGCCGATAAAAGGTTTTGCAAAGCCGTTTCTGACGGCTTCCATGACCTTTGCATTGCATAACGCCATACGGGGCACATTGAAATTGCCAAGCTCCAGAGCATCGAAATTGCCCCGTTTCATCAATATATCTGTAAGGAGAGTGGTGGAAGCGTATCTCGCATTCTGTTTCCAGTAGGGGTGACAGAATACAGATAATCCCCCCTCCTCTCTGATACGGGAGGTAATTGCCTCAAACTCACCGGCATACTTTGCTTCATGACCGGGTACTCCTTCTGCAAGAAGTTCCTTTTCCACCTTTTCCGCCCGTTTACGGAAGTCACTTTCCGGGTCATATTCCCATTTGCTTATGGAGGAGGACGCCCCCAGACTCAAAATATGATTGATCCCCACGCCGTAACTTTCCGCCTCTTCGCCGTAATAGACTTGCAGCCCGCTGTCAAATTTCTTGCTGCTTTCCACAGCTTTCAAAGTGGGTTCAAATACTTTATGATCTGTTACCGCAGTAAAATCGAATCCGGCTTTCCGCATATAAAAAGGCATTTTTTCCGGAGGAAAAAGTCCGTCGGAACCGGTACTGTGGGAATGGACATTTCCTTTGAAAACATCCAGAGAAAGCAAATCCTCTTCCAGAGTATAAAAGAAATATTCATCCTGATAAAGGTCATTATCCTTTCTTGCCCGTATTCCGATCCAATGTTCATATTCCCCTTTGAGATCCAGTTCAAAAGAAAGGATATTGCCGGAGAGGGTAAAAGGGACATTCTGCCACAGATGTTCCGCTCCGGGGGAGAGAAATGCCACACGGTCATCCGCCATACGCCAGTCATCCCGGATATATTTGACACAAAGAGTATCAGCATATTGAAGAAAAATCTCATTTTTCACTTCAAGAACAAATTTTATTGTGCTGTCCACCTTCTGTATGGCAGAAGGCATATTGGCAAATGAACCGGGGCAGGTAATAAGACCCATATATACTCCTTCAGAATCATAAAGAAACCGGAAGTTTCCATAAAAAACTTCCGGCGTTTTTTTCAGTTTTTTCAGGCGTGGATCAGGAAGTCATCCAGCTCTTTGAGAAGAACGGCAGAATCCATGATCTTTGTTTCTTCCCCAAGTTCCAGTTTTTCCAGCAGAGCTTCCCCGCCCTGGGAGAGGGGATAGGCGTCTGCAATCTTTCTCGCCCGTTTGTAGGTATTCTGAATTCCTGCAAGTTTCGTACGCAGTTCCTTGACCTTCTCAATGATAACGATTTTGTTTTCCTTCTTCACAGCATCATATACCTTGATCCCATCCAATGCACTGCGGACAAGCACAACAGCGGGGATGAGTTCTTTACAGCAGGAAGCAAAGTCATTGGTAATGGATGTATCCTGATCGTCGGGGAAGATCCTCTTGGGATCGATATGTTTTGCCATCCAGTCATCATTACGGTATTTGTCACGCACCTCTTTCTTGCGGAAATCCGGGATCTCCATAGGTTCGCCGCCATTAAGGGCACTGCGCAAAGCCTGAATACCCGCAAGAGTCACATCGGAGGCTGCATAAATATCCCAGGGAGCCTTTTCCCCGGTAATGATCTGTCTTGCAAAATAGTAAAGTTCCCAGAAGTCCCCACCACCGTGACCGGCTTTTTCAGCAGCTTCCCCCATTTCATCCCACTGGGGTTCAATATCCAGACGGGGACCGCGTTCGGCTCCTCCGATATGCAGATATTTTCCATCGTAAGCAGCTTTTGTACCGAAAAAGCGTTTCTGATGACTGTCAGAAACACTTCCGCCCATCAGGTTGCGGACGACACTGCCGTTGCTCATCTGGATGAGAGAAGGAGCAAAGGCACAGAGATTGGGAACGATCCCGTCAACTTTCCTGCCTTTTCCGTGAACAGTTCCTTTGCAGAACACGTCTTCAGGGAAAGCAGTCACTTTTTCAGGACGCAGACCGGAAATGATCATAATGGGCCCCAGAGAGTGTGTGCAGTAATAGTGATAATTGAGCCAGCCTCTCCAGTGATGAAGCTGATTGCCGGGAACAACAGGAGTACCATCCAGATAGAAGGCACAGGGACTTACTCCGCCATGCACATAATCAAATTCCGCATAGGCAAGTTCCCCGAAAATTCCCTGTTTATAGAGTCGGGCAAGATACATATTGATCTTGGTGAAGGGATAGTTTTCCGCAAGATTGTAAACCAATCCCCGTTTTTCCACTTCCTCCACAAGAGCAACTCCCTGTGCGGGAGTAAAGAAGGCGGTCACTTCACTTAAAACATGTTTGCCCATTCTCAAGGCTTTCATGGTATCCGCCGCATGATTGGGACAGTATGTGGAAACAAGAACAGCTTCAAAATCCATTTTGAAAAATTCATCTTCATCCGCAGTAAGCATTGCTTCCGGACAGATTTCATGGAACTTATTACGCACATGGTCATCAAAATCGCATCCGGCAACGATATCGATCCCTAATGCTCTTGCACTGTTGATAAAAGCACTGCCTCTGCCAAGTCCCCAGATACCCATTTTCAGGCGTCTGCCGCCAAAAAGATCCAAACTCATATTTTTCTCCTGTTGAAATTTATTTTTCAAAATGAAAATTTCTTTGAGGATAAGTTAGCACAAAACATCTCTTTTGCAAGGGAAAAACCGGAAATAAAGTTACAGAAGAAGAGCTTTTTTTTATAAAAAAACTTATTTCTTTTCCTTTTTCTTTCCGTAAGGATATGGTAATGCGGCAATGGGATCCGGTTCAAGAGGGGAATCAGACAGACAGCTTCCCAGAGTAAACACATACCGGAAACTGTCCGTGGAAGCAGCACTTGTAAAAAGCAGCATGGAAGCATAACGCAATATGGCAAGATCATCCCAGTATTCAAAACGGTATTGCTGCTCAAAGGGAATATAATCCCAGTCATTGGCAGGCACAAGTATATTTCCGGAGGAATCCACAAGAATAAAATCTTTTTCCGCCGCCTGGGTAATATGGATCTTATATTGGGGATCCTTGTTCCAATGCCTGAAAAGTCCGACAGAGATGGCGCAAAGCATAAAATCAGCCCCGAACTTATCTGCAAGAACAGATCCGATGCAGAAATTTTCCGGTTCCAGTTCATCTTTATGCACGCAGCGGAACTTCTTTTTCTGCATGTATAAAGCGATCTCTTCCAAAGATGAAGGGGAATATTTTCTGGAAAGAGCAAGAAATCTCTCCCAGTGTTTTTTCAGGGTATCAACCGAATCATTGTCAAACCAGAGCAGATGAACCCGGATCAATCCTTCCATAAGAGATAACGTTTCTCCGGAAAAATCTTTTCCGTGAAGATAACGGGAGAAAGAGGGTCTTCTGCTGCGTAATGCAATGGCAGACTGGAGCTGATGCACTCTTTTACGCAACTGTTTATCGGAGGATTCCTGTAATTTTCTCAGATCCTCCTCCAGCCGTTCGTAATCGTTTTCCTCCAGCAGGGCAGACATGGCAAAGGCGGCGGAATGTTCATTTTCATCATTCAGCAGACTCAAAAGAAAATCATGGTCTTTTTCCATACCCGCCCACGCTTTCAGTATATTTTCTCAATAACAAAGCAATACGCTGTAAAACCGGAAAGAAAAGAGTTATTTACTCATCCTCTTCGGAAAAAGTAATGTTATTGAGTGCATCCAAAGCCCCCAGATTGTTCAATCCCTGCGGGACTTTATTGACAGATTTTTTTCCATTGTCCGCATTTTTCCGGAAAGGAGTTTTATTTTCCTTTTCAGAAGAAGTATTTTTTTCCGGTACAGGTGCAGGAGACGCGGCCCCTTTCTGCGGGAAGATCCCGCGCAGGGCATTTGCAGCAATATCCTTGACCTCTTTACTGAAATCCGCTTTCAATATCCAGCGGAAAAAGTCGGGATTTTCAATGGCAACTTTTCTGATGGTAAGTCCGGTATTTTTACCGAAACAGATCACAGCCTCCCCGTTACGCCATTTGAAACGGCCGTCCGGATCGATATTGTCGGCAGAGAACTGATTACAGAAAGCGTGTACGGCATCCAGATCCGCAGGAAATTCCGTGATCTCTTCCGGGAAAGTGGCAGGATCCGCTTTTCCGTATCTTTCCATCTGCGCTTCAAAAACGGCTACTGTAGCAAGCGTATCCGCTTCCGCACTGTGGGCATCTTCCATCTTTTTCCCGCAGTAAAAACGGTAAGCGGCAGAAAGATTCCGCGGTTCCATACGGCAGAAAATATTGTAGGCATCAGCGATCCGGCGTCCTTCTGTACTGAAATGCAGTCCGGCTCTGGAAAATTCCTTTGCCAGCATGGGAATATCAAATTTAATGATATTATACCCCCCCAGATCACAATCCTCCAGGTAGATGAAGAAATTTTTGGAGATTGCCTTGAAGGTGGGGGCATCTTTCACATCTTCATCCGAGATACCGTGGATCTGTGTAGATTCTTCCGGAATGTGCATTTCCGGATTGACCAGGCGTGTTTTCACTTCTCTTCTGCCATCCGGAAAGATCTTGACAACAGAGATCTCGATGATCCGGTCAGTCATAATATTGACACCCGTGGTTTCCAGATCAAAAAATACAATAGGTCTATCCTTGACAATATTCATAAAACAAAACTCCTCCCGGATGGTTATTGCATACAGTGCAGAAAAACATTTTCTGTATTGAAATCATATCAGATTTTCAGAGGTGATTTTTTTCTTCCAGCGCAGTAAGGGCGGGTGCAAGATCAAAATCTTTGGAATTGAAACAGTATTTTCCCTTTTCCCAATCCACCGCAAGAGCTTCAAATCTGCCGAATGTGCGTTTCAGTTCGATCAATTCGTTTATATTCAGAAGATCCACATTATTCCGCAGATATATGGCGTACATATCCAGCACGCGGACTGTCAGCTCCACTTCACCTTTGGCAGAATCCTTTCTGGTGTAGTAGAGTTTGAAGCACCTGTAACGCAGATTGTCAAACCTGCGGATAAGTTCATCTTTTGCAGTATGCACCTCAAGCATGTTCCGCTTGCGGATCTGCACGGGCATCCACAGTACCACATAAATCTCAAAACACACCACAAGCAGAAAAAAGATTATGGCAAAGCCTGTAACAAAATCTTTTCTTCTCTTGCAGGAATATTTTTCCCTGATCGCTTTCGGTATCATACTCACCACCTGAAAAAAAGGGGAATCCGGCAAGACTCCCCTGTATTCAACAGATAATCTGCTGCGAGATCTTTCTGTTTCTTATTACTTCACAGCATTGCCGCTTACCTGTACACTTCTCACCCAAAGCAGGGGGAAAAGCCAGGTGGAGGTACGGGTGGAACGCAGATCAACTACCGCGCTGCATCCATCCAGATTTCTGGCAGCCTGTCTTGTAAGCATTTTCACTGCATTATCCACACGGACAGTATTGTTGAAGCAGGTCATACTTCCGGGATTGGCGGCACTTCCGGTAACAAGAGCTATATCGAAAAGATAGATACCCCAGATCTCACCGTTCACATGTCCCAGAGAGGTAAGATTGGTGGATTCAGTCAATCTCTGATCGTTGAGGGTTGTGGCAAATTCCACAGAGGAACAGGCACTGAAAGCAAAAACGGCGGCAACAGCAGCAAATACTACCAACATCTTTTTCAACATTTTAATCTCCTTGATCGTTGAAATTTTTATTTATATTTTGTTCCAACAGGTATAAATTTAACCCTTTTTCCGCAAAGTGCAAGAAAAATTCATAAAAAAATACGTTTTTTCCTTTATTTCAAGGATTTTTCCTGCACTTTTCCACGGATATTTTTTCATCAGCCATTACGGTTGACAGCTTTCTGAGCAATATCCCTGCGGTACTGCATATCTTTCCAGGAGATCTTTTCCACACCTTTGTAAGCAGCCTCAATGGCGGAAAGCACATCTTCCCCGAAAGCAGTGACAGCAAGAACCCTGCCGCCGGAGTTGACGATTTTCCCATCTTTCACATCCGTACCTGCATGATAGACTCTGCAACCGGCTTCTTCAGCAGCCTCAAGACCGGTGATCTCAAAACCTTTTTCCACACTTCCGGGATATCCGCCGGAGGCAAGAACAACAGAAACTGCCACTCTGTCATCCCACTGGAGATCCAGTTCCCCCACCTTCCCCTGGGCAGTTTTCATAAGAGTATCGAAAAGACTGCTTTTGAGTCTGGGAAGAACAGCCTGGGTTTCCGGATCCCCGAAACGCACATTGAATTCCAGTACTTTAGGACCTTCCTTCGTTGCCATGATCCCGGCATAAATGATCCCGCGATAGAAGAGACCACTCTTTTTCAGTCCTTTAAGGAAGTTGTCCAGCACTTCCTTTTTCACTCTGTCCATAAGTTCATCTGTAACAACAGGTGCGGGGGAATAAGCCCCCATACCGCCGGTATTGGGTCCTTTGTCCCCGTCCAGAAGTCTTTTATGATCCTGGGAGGAGGCAAGAGGCAGAATATTTTCACCGTCAGTCAGGGCAAGGATAGAGGCCTCTTCACCGATCAGCAATTCTTCAATGACCACCATGCTTCCTGCGCTGCCGAAAGCTCCGGAGAAACACTCTCTGACAGCCTCTTCCGCTTCCTGCTGATTTGCGGCAACGATCACACCTTTACCGGCGGCAAGCCCGTCAGCTTTTACCACAACTTCTCTTCCGGCTGCATACTCGCTTCTTACATATTCCAATGCCGGTTCCGCAGACGTGAAACTCATATATCTTGCGGTGGGTATATTGTTTTCCACCATGAATTTTTTAGCAAAATCCTTACTGCCTTCCAGCTGGGCGGCTTTTCCGGAAGGACCGAAAGCAGCGATCCCTCTTGCACGGACAGCGTCGGTGACACCCTTCACCAGAGGGGCTTCGGGGCCGACCATCACAAGATCAATATTATTTTTTTCAGCGAAATCGGCAATATCCTCTCCTTCACCGGAGAGTGTCACACACTCTGCGATCTTTGCAATCCCGGGATTGCCGGGACTGCAATAAAGTTTTGTTACTTCCTTACTTCTGTTCAAACCATCGCAAATGGCGTGTTCACGGCCGCCGCTGCCAAGGACCAATACTCGCATGATCCGTCTCCTTTTCTGTTTTACGGTACCGGAAAAATGCTCTTTTTTCCCGGAAAACCTCTTTTTATTTATAAAAATCGTGTTTTTTTCGTTTATGGACTTGCTATATTCACAAAAAACGGTTATTTTTATATGTATGTTAATTTACGCTCTTTTTTGAAAATTTCCAGTAAAGAACGGGAAAACACAGGAAAAAGAAAGTTTTTTCTGCAAAAAAGGGCAAAAAAATACAATACGGTGCAGAAAATAAACTTTTTCCGGAGCTGCTTATGACACAGGAAAACACACAAGCAAAAAATGAAGAATGGAAACTTGCCTCTTTTATGGATGTTTCCCGGATCCTTTATTTCAGGGGAAAACAGAAGAAGGATGATGTTCTCAAAGCCCTGATCAAAAGTATTGCTTCTGCTGAGAAATTCGGTTCGGAAGATGATATTGAATGGGGGATCATGCACAGGGAGGAACTTATGAGTACGGGGATCGGCAAAAATATTGCAACCCCCCATACTTCCATAGGCGGAATAGAGGAAAGCTGTGTAGCTCTCGCTGTATGTCCCGGCGGGATCGCAGATTATCAGGCACAGGATTCCCTTCCGGTGAAACTGGTTTTTATGATCGTCACACCGCGGGAAACAGCTCTTCCCAGATTGAAACTGCTTGCCGGCATCGGCAATCTCTTTTATGACGGCAGACTGAAAACAGCCTGTCTTGCAGCAGATGATCCGGAAAGATGTTACGCAATCATTGAAAGAGCGCAATAAAAAATCTCAATCAGGATAAATTCCGCAAGTACCATGAATCAGGCTGATAAAAAAAACTTTTCCACAATAAGACTTCTGGCAGGAACCAATTTTTTAAGTTCTTTCAATCCGGCATTCTTCTGTACGTTCACGGCTCTTCTCGTTTTCCATGACACAGCAGTCTTTGAAAAACTGGCAATGAGTATTCTTTTCACTTTTGCCCTCTTTGCCCTGCCGCTTCTTTTCACCGGAATACCGGAACACTATCTGACGACAAGATATTCCTGCCGGAATGTGGTGACGTTTTCCCGTTTCTTTGAATGTATCACGGCAATAGCGGCGGCAGCGATCCTTGCCCTGCCCGACAAAAGTGCATTCCTCTTCTTTCTGCCCGTACTGCTCCAGGGGATCGAATATGCCATGTACCGTCCCGCATTGAAGTGTTATACGGCAGAAATGGTTCCCCGGCACTTGCTGTCCAAAGCAAGTGCCCTTACAGAAGCCACAACATTTTTCGGCATCGCGGCAGGTGCCTCCAGTGCAGCATGGCTCTACCATGTGCAAACACTCTTCGGCGGATGCGTTTTTTATGCTGGGCTTCTTTCTGCGATCCTTGCCCTGTATGCCCTGATCCTGGGAACAAGATTGCGTCCGGATCCGGCACTCAAGCATAATCTGCGTTTTTCAGAACTCCCCCGCCGGTGGCTGGATTCCCTGCGCCACCAGCCCAGATACAGGGAACTTGTCCTCACCGGGATCGGGGAAAGTTATATTTTTGCCATTATGATCTTTGTTGCTGCACTCACCGTACAGTATATTTTCACTTTGCAGGAAGATTACACAACAAGTCTTCTCACCTCCTTTTTCCTTCTGCCTTCAGCAGTTCTGGGGTGTGCTTTCGGCTGTCTTGCCGGCGGCTGGCTTTCCAAAAACAATGTGGAACTGGGCCTCGTCCCGCCGTCCGTTCTTGCCATGACAGTATTCTCCCTTCTGACCGGCACCCTCCCCTACTATGCAGATGTAGTCATCGAAAGCGGACTTCTTGCCATTCTCCTGTTTTTCTTCGGTCTATTCTCCGGGATCATGCTCATTCCGGTACAGGCATATCAGGAATATTTTGTAAAAAAATCCCTGCGCAGTGCATTTTTCTCCTGGTTCTATCTGCCTTTCGGTCTGGGGATCCTTTCTGCAATAGCACTTTCCTGTCTGCTTTACCATTATAACATACCATTGCATACAGCAACCTCTCTTGTGGCAATATTCACCCTTCTGCTTGCCGCAGTCACCTTTACCTTCATGTCCCAGTTCCTTCTGCGGATGCTTATGAAGCTCCTGCTTTGTACTTTATACAGATTGAGAATCTTTCATAAAGAACGGCTTCCGGAAGAAGGTCCGGCACTCATTGTGGCAAACAGAGCCTCTTTTGTAGATATATTCTTTATTTCCGCAGCCACCACCCGTCCCATACGGTTCATGCTCCACGAAAGTTTTTTCCGCAACCCCTTCATGCGTCCCCTTTACCGGGGTGCGGGATTTTTTGAGGTCAATCCCACCCGTCCGAAAAAGCTGAAACTTCTCTTTGAACAGACAAAACAGGCCCTTGCAAAGGGGGAACTTGTCTGTGTTTTCCCGGAAGGGGAGATCACAAGAAACGGTACAATGTCCGAATTCAAGGACGGTGTGAGTGCCATGCTGCCGGAAAATATGGAAGTACCCATCATCCCGGTCCGTATAGGGATGACCTGGGGAAGTATTTTTTCCTGTTATATGGGAAAATTCAAACTGCGTTGGCCCAACGAACTGCCGCATCCGGCAACGGTTACGATCGGTACCCCCCTGTCCCGTATGGTCAGCAGCTATGAGTTAAGGATCAAACTTACAGAACTTGCCGCTGAAACGGAATTGATCTCCGGTCCGCAGGAACGGCCTTTCCACGCCCAGTTTGCATTTATAGCAAAAAAATTTCCTTTCCGCAGTATCATAAGGGAATTTACAAACGAAGGCGAACGCAAATGCAATAATATTTCCCTTCTGATCTCCGCCATTCTTCTCAGCAGGAAACTGCGGAAATTACAGGAGGAGGATTCCCCGCAGTATATGGGGGTCATGCTGCCCAACTCCATCCAGGCTGTCCTTGCAATATTCAGTATATTTTTTGCAGACAGAAGTCCTGCCATACTGAATTACACCGCCTCCAGGGAGTCTTTTGAACATGCAGTGAAAAAGACAGGAATAAAGAAGATCCTTACCAGCAGGGCATTTCTTAAACAGCTGAAAATGGAAGAAAGGGAAGATATGCTTTTCATGGAAGATCTTATTCCCTGTACAGAAAATATTTTCCTGCGGATCTTCTGGAGTATTCCCGCCTTGTGTTTCACCACAAATGAGCTTATGAAACTTGTTTCCCCCGGCACATGGGAAGATGTGAACAGGACAGCAGTCATTCTGTTTTCCAGCGGAAGTACGGGACTTCCCAAAGGCATTATGTTGAGTCACCATAATATTACAGGGGATGCCACAGCCGTGATCAAATCCATCGGCTGGAATAAAAATGACAGGATCCTGGGCAATCTGCCTATATTCCACTCTTTCGGATTGAATGTATGTTTATGGCTTCCGGTGATCTCCGGTACGGAAACCATTCTTGTCCCCGGACCTCTGGAAGCCGGACTTATCGGAAAAGCCATGCTGGAAAGAAAACCCTCCGTTCTCATGGCGACCCCGGCATTTCTTCTTACCTACATGCGGCGTTGTCCGAAAGAAGCCTTCAAAAGTCTGCGTCTTGTCGTTACCGGGGCGGAAAAACTCCGGGATGATATTGCCGACCGTTTCTTCAACATGACCGGTCTTGCCATTGCGGAAGGATACGGCTGCACAGAATTATCCCCTATCGTTTCCATCAATCTGGCCAACTCCCTTATGGAGCTGGGTACAACTGTGGCAAAGAGGGGAAGTATCGGACCGCCGGTACCGGGAGTATGTATCAAAATCGTCGATCCGGAAACTTTTGAACTGCTTCCGGCCAATACAGACGGTCTTCTCATTGTAAAAGGTCCTGTTGTTATGCAGGGCTATCTGGGCGAACCGGAAAAGACAGCGGAAGTTCTGAAAGACGGCTGGTATATTACCGGAGATATTGCCCGCATGGATAATAACGGCTTCATCACCCTTACCGGCAGACTTTCCCGTTTCTCCAAGATAGCCGGAGAGATGGTCCCCCACGAACTTGTGGAAAGGGAACTCAATAATATCCTGCTTCTGGATGAACGTCTTCTTGCTGTTTGCGGAGCCCCGGATTCAAAAAGAGGGGAAAAACTTCTGGTATTTTATACAGATAGGGAAAGGATCGTTCCGGCGGATCTTATCCGGAATCTCCGGGAAAAAGGCATCCCCAATCTGTGGATACCCAAAGAGGAAAACTTTGTATATATCGAAGTTCTCCCCATGCTGGGCAGCGGCAAACTGGATCTTTCCACTCTTGCAAAACTGGCAAAACGTCACGCCGGGGAAGAAGAGTAAGAGAAAAATTTTTCCGATCTCAGCGGAGGAAGGTCCTTTTTAATGAAAAGATTTTTCCTCCGCCTTTTTTAAGCCGTCAAAAGAAACAAAAAAGGCGGCAAAATCTGCCGCCGGTGTTCTTATTTTCCGCAAAGAGAGAAGTTTATTACTCTTCCCCTGCGGCTTCTACGATTTCCACATCAGTGAAACGTTCACCCTGTTTCCCTGTATTGCGTTTATCAATGAGTTTTCTTGCCTGGACTGCGGTCTTGGCGATTGCAGCATCCACTGCTTTGAAAAGGTCAAAGTCCTCAACATCAGATTTGATGGTGTGGTGTTTGATGTTTACAAGGATGGAAACTTTTGCCCGTTTGCTGTCCTGCATGTCCAGAACGGCATGGGCGGAAACGATCTTCAAAGTGAGATCATCAAATTCTGCCCGGATTGCACTTGCGACTCTTTCCCTGACATTTTCCGTGATGGTGAAATGTCTTCCGCTGACTGTGATTTCCATATTGACCTCCTTTGTTAGAGATTAGTGACACTATATCCCCGTCTTTGACCTTTTCAAGAGGAAAAAATAAAAAAAATCGATTTTTTTCTGTTTTTTTTCTTTTCATACCGCTTTTTTGGAAAAAATCCGGAAAAAACGGAAAAGAAGGCATAAAAAAAGTGCGTCCCGGAAAGGAACGCACTTTTGAAAACAACAGCCTGAGCTAATAATCAGCGGGCGTAATACTCAACCACGCGGAGAGCTTCAACCTGAGCAGGAATTTCACCAAGCATAGGTTCACGCACGATGGTAACGGTGAGGTTTTCTTTGTTGGAATCCAGATAGGGGGGAACCACGATATCTGTTCCTTTGGCAGCTTCTGCAATAGCAGGAGACTTGGCAGCGTCGATGGAAACGACCTGGCCGGGTTTGAGAAGGTAGGAACCACGGTCAACGATCTTGCCGTCTACGCGGATGTGACGGTGGGAAACAAACTGTTTTGCAGCAAAAATGGTGGGAGCAAAACCGCTGTGGTAAACAACGGACTGCAAACGCATTTCGATGCGGCGCATCAGGTTTTCGTCTGTTCTTCCTTCGATACGTTTAGCAGCAAGGAAGGTGTTGCGGAGCTGACGTTCAGTGAGGCAGTAGTGAGCTTTGAGTTTCTGCTTTTCCTGCATCATTTCGCCGTAGGTGGAGAGTTTTTTGCGTTTAGCGTTTTTTCCCTGAAGGCCGGCGGCATAGGGACGTTTCACGCTGGGGCACTTTGCCATTCCCCAGACGCAGTAACCGATACGTCTGCAAAGTTTGTGTTTGGCTTGAGCTTGTTTCATTCCTTTTCCTTTCTCGTTAAAGAATTATTTTTTTCCGGAGGGTGTCAAGCATTTTTGGAGCCCTTCCGGTAATTTCTGAAAAATATTGCATATAAAATAGCATCAGGACTGGAAAAGTCAAGCGGACAATGTAAATTAATAAAGAAAATTTCAATACTTACAGGAGTTATCAATGAAAATCACCTTTCTTTTCACCTTTCTCATCTCTCTTTTTCTCATGACCGGATGTATCACGATCACCGACGACCCTTTCCTGGATGTGCCTGAATTTGAATTGAGAACGATTTCTTTCTCTGAACAGAAAAAAAGCAGTGCAAAAATCAATACCTCCCGTTCCCACCTTATGCGCTGGAACATTCTGGGACCTGTCGCTCCGGTTTCTGCAAATGTGGATGTACCTGTTCTGGAAAATGAAAATATGCTCTGCGGAAGGATCGAAGCTCCCGCCGGAGCTTTGTGGCATGTAAGGATCTACAGAGATGAAGGAAAGAAAGCCCCCGCCGCAGGATTCTGCAACTGGACAAACTCGCTGAAAAAATATAAAGGGAAAAATCTTTTCTACGGATGCAGTTCCTTTCTTTCTGATAAGGAATACAAAAATGTTTCCCTAACCCTTTCTGCGGCAGGAAGTGTATGCCTTTACTGGAACGGAGAGAAAAAAGGCGTGCTGAAAAAAAGCAATCTTGACGGGAAAGAAGCCTTTGTCATCAAAGATCTTACCATCCGGGAAGGCGGCAACCGCCTTGTCCTCAAATATCTGGACGGGGAGAAAAATGAGACATTACGCGGGGTATCCCTGAAATTCACTCTTGAAGAAAAAACTGTATCCGGGAGGAAAACAGCCTTGATTCGGTAAGGGATGCAGGGTATATTATATAAAAAGTAAAAACATTTCCGGAAAGCAGTGGATAGACGATGACAACAAGAATATATTTTCTGGGCTCCGGCCCGTTTGCAGTACCCGTGTTGCAGCACCTTCTGAAAAGTGATAAAGTGGAGATCGTGAAGATCATCACCCAGGTGGATAAACCTGCCGGGAGAAAAAAGATCCTTACCCCCACACCGGTAGGGATCTGGTGCGATGCAAACAATATTGCCTGTGAAAGAGTGAAAAGCGTAAACAAACCGGAATTTCACGAACAGGCACAGAAAGACGCTGTGGATATGTTTGTTGTAGTCTCCTTCGGTCAGCTTCTGAAAGAACCTACTCTCGCCCTGCCCAAGCTCTGCTGTATGAATGTTCATGCCTCTCTTCTTCCGGCATATCGGGGAGCCTCCCCCATTATTTCCGCCATTCTTGCAGGGGAGGAAAAGACCGGAGTAACTTTCATGCTTATGGATAAAGGTCTGGATACAGGAGACATGCTGGAAACATGGGAAATGCCCATTGATGAAAATATTACCGGTGAAGATCTGGAATATGCTCTTGCAGATTATGCAGGCAGTCACCTTGCCGACTGCATTGAAAAAGTTGCTTCCGGTGTTCTCAAAGGCGTTCCCCAGGATCACAGCAAAGCCACCCATACATGCAAGATCAGAAAATCTGACGGAGCGATCCAGTGGCAGAGTACAGTTGATGAGATCCTGCGGAAAGTAAGAGCATTCCATTTGTGGCCCACTGCTTTCTTCACCTTTGCCCCGCAGGAAGGGGCAAGAAAAATGCTTGTAAAACTTACCGGAGCAGTAAAGGAAACCTTTGAAGAACCCCTCCCCCCTCCGGGAACGGTCACTGGTGTGGATAAAAAAGGTATCCTTGTTGCCTGCGGTAATGGAGTCATCCGTCTGACAAAACTTATCCCTGAAGGAAAAAAAGAGATGGCAAGTGCAGACTTTGCCAGAGGGTATCATCTTCAGCAGGGCATGAGTTTTTCCGACGGACTGCAATAAAAATTTTTCATTCCGCCAGCAGGCGGAAAATGCCGGAAGCAATGAAAAACTTTTTCCGGCATCAAACTGCGAAAGACAGGATTTTATGCTGAAAAAAAACAAGAAACAGGTCCTATTGAACTGCGAAGAACTGGAAACCAGATTCGCCATGCTCAAAAACGGCCGCCTGGAAGAGTATGAGATCGAGCGTACAGAAGATGATGTACTTGCCGGCTCCATCTATCTGGGGAAAATCGTACGTCTGGAACCGTCCCTTGAGGCTGCATTTGTGGACATCGGAGCAGAGAAAAACGCGTTTCTCCACTACCGGGACATGATGCCGGCAACCCAGGACATTGCAGAAAACATCAAAAAAATCGACGAAGATGCGGAAGCTGCTGCGGCTGCGGCAAAAACGAAAAAAGGCAGAAAAAAAACTCTTTTGAGCAGTTTTTCCGATAAGATCCGCAAATTTCTCGGTGCAAACAAGACCCTCCGTCTTCAGGAGCTGGAAATGGCTCTGCATAAAGGGAAGATCACAAAAAAAGATATTCCCAGAATGTTTCCGCCCGGATCAGAACTTCTGGTACAGGTGACAAAAGGTCCTATCGGTACAAAGGGTGCCAGAGTCACAACAAACCTCACCATTGCCGGAAGATATCTCGTTCTTCTGCCTTATTCCGATCATGTGGGACTTTCTTCCCGCATTGAAGAAAAAAAGGAACGGGACAGACTGAAAAAGATCCTGAACGAACTGGATGTACCCGAAGGAATGGGGATCATCTGCCGTACAGTGGGGGAAGGAAGGAAAGCACTCTTTTTCCGCAGGGATCTGGATATGCTGCTGGATGTCTGGAGCAATGTGGAGGAGGCTCTTGTGGAACCGGCAGCCCCTCAGCTGGTTTACAGGGAACCGGATCTTCTGGAACGTTCCGTAAGAGATTTTCTCACAGAAGAGATCGACGAGATCGTCATTGACAGCAAAGAAAAATATAATTATCTGAAAAGTGCTATCAAGCGTTTTTCCGGTGGGGAACTTGATCCCAAGATCACCCTTTACAACCGGGCGGATTCCATTTTCAAACATTACGGGGTCGTGGAACAGGCCTCCGGGATCTTCAACCGTATCGTCCAGCTTCCCAGCGGCGGGTATCTCTGCATTGATGAAACGGAAGCATTGGTAGCCATTGATATCAATTCCGGGCGTTCCCGTGCGGCAAAAGATCAGGCCGAAGGAATTTTACAGACCAATCTTGAAGCTGCCGAAGAGATCGCAAGACAGATCCGCTTACGCAATATCGGAGGTCAGATCGTGATCGACTTTATTGATATGCGTTCCGCTTCCGACAGGGAAAAGGTCTATCAGGAGATGAAGGAATTCGTGGAAGACGACCGGGCAAAAACCAAGATACTTCCTTTAAGCAAATTCGGCCTTATGGAAATGATCCGCCAGAGGGAACATGAAAGTATCAAGGATGCGGTTTACGATCCCTGTCCCTACTGCAACGGTTCCGGCCATGTTAAATCCGCACTGACCATGAGTGTGGAGATCCAGAGAAGACTGAAAGAACTTTTGAAAAAGAAAAAGCGGAAAAATATTTCTGTAAGGGTAATGATGAATCCCGCCATTCTTGCCCGTCTGAAAAATGAGGATGCGGAACTTTTACAGGATCTGGAAGCCACCTACGGACAGGCACTTTCTTTCAGGGCTGATCCCACCATCCACATTGAGGAGTTCCGGATGTTCGACCCGGAAACAGGTGAAGAATTCTGATTAGCACAAAGGAGGAAATATGTGTAAAGATTGCGTAAGAGTATGTCATTTTTATGAGTTTTCACGTCTGCCGAAAAATATGATCGGGGAGATCATGGCAGAATTTTCCTGGAACGGAGTGAAATTTCTTGCTTTGGATGCTTCCGACTGTAAAATGATGCTCAAAGACCCGAATTTCAGTACATCTCTTCCCTGGTACGCAGGGCAGTACGGTATTACATTCGGTGACGTTCACGCTCCCTACGGTCAGTATTTTGACCTGGATCTTCTTCAGCCGCTGCGCAGAGAAGAGATGATAAAAGAACACTCCTATCTTCTGGAAAGACTGGGCAATTACGGGATAAAAACCTATACCATGCATGTGGGAGCTGTTCCCTGGTGTGCCGCACCCGCAGCGGTGGAGCTGCCGGAATTGAGAAAAAACGCTATCGACACTCTGGAAAAACTTCTTCCGGTTGCAGAAAAAGCCGGAATCACTATTTGTATTGAAAATGCCTTTGAACCGGTGGACAGTGCCGATGAAGTGCTTTCCTATGTAAAACATTTCGATCACCCCAATATCCGTTGCTGTTTCGACAGCGGTCACGCAAATATCATGCGGAAGACCGGCAAAGATCTTTCAAAATATAAAAAAGAATTCAATGAAGTTGTCTGGAGAAACGCCCTGACGCTTTCCGATGAGGAATTTAATAAGATGGCACCCTATATCGTTACCTGTCATCTGCATGACAATGATGGGTACAGCGATGCCCATACCCTCCCCGGGACCGGAACGGTGGACTGGGATACTCTTATGAATGATCTTTATACAAAATGTCCCCTTCTGCAAAGCATCCAGAATGAGAGCAGTATGAGCAGCGGCAACTGTATCGGCAGATCGGCGGCGGTTTTCCGTGTACTTTCCGGCAATGCCCCTGATAAAAATGAAATTCTGAGAAATTTCTGAAAAAAACAGATAAAACTTTCAAAATCCTGATTTGTTATAGATCAAATCAGGATTTTTTCTGTCTTGATGATACTGGAAGTGTTACAGGAAATCATTCAGGAGAAAGTTATGGATTCTTTTACAGGTACAGGCAGGATCACCTGGCAGGAACTTTTCTGCCGGGAACAGAAAGGAAAAGAGTGTGAGATCATTATTTTCGGAGCCTCCGGCGATCTTTCCGGAAGAAAACTTTTTCCGGCTCTTTTCTCTTTATTTCAATGCGGACTGCTGCACAAAAATACCTGTATAAAAGGTTGCGCCAGACATCCTTATACAAGTGGGTCTTTCCGGGAATATATAAAAGAGTTTCTTTCCGTTTCTGAACAGGACACGGCAAAAATGAAAGAAAATTTTCTTTCCCGAATCTCTTATACCCGGCTGGATTATACACTTGAAAATGATTTTAAAGTTCTTGCCAAAGAAATATTTACAGAAGAAAAAAAATACAAACCCATTATTTTTTACCTGGCATTGCCCTCCCCTTTGTACGCAGTAACGGTGGAAAATCTTTATAAAACCGGACTTCTTTCTGAAGAATATGGTAAAAGACACGTTGTCTTTGAAAAACCTTTCGGATATGACCTGGAAAGTTTTCTGCTTCTGGATAACGCATTGAAAAAATATCTTACAGAAGAACAGATCTACCGGATCGACCATTATCTTGGCAAGGAAACCGTACAGAATATTTTTCTTTTACGCTTTGCCAACCGTATTTTTGAACCATTATGGAATAGAGAACATGTGGAGGAGATCCAGATCACCGCAGCGGAAACTCTGGGTGTGGAAAAACGTGCCGGATATTTTGATAAAGCGGGAATTGTGCGGGATATGTTTCAGAATCATCTTCTGGAAATCCTTTGCCTTGTAACAATGGAATCTCCACAGATCTTTTCCGCAGATGTCATAAGAGATGAAAAAGTAAAACTTATCCGCGCCATAAGAAAGCCCGGCATTGCCGATGCGGTACGTGCGCAGTATGAGGGGTACACAGAAGAAAAAGGAGTCGCAGCAAAATCCCGTACAGAAAGTTACGCTGCCATGCGTCTTTTTATAGATAATGACAGATGGCGGGGAATACCGATCTACCTGCGGGCAGGCAAACGTCTGGGAAGTAAAAAAACGGAAGTTGATATTATATTCAGAGAGGTGGATAAAAGTATATTTCCGGGGATACGTCGGGAAGATCTGCAAAGAAATATTCTTCATTTGCATATACAGCCTCAGGAAGGAGTGGGATTGACTCTGGAAGCCAAGATGCCGGGGCCGAAACTGTGTATGGGAGGTTTGACCTTGTCTTATGCTTATGCCTCCGTACAAAAATCCGGAAGCGTGATACTTGATGCTTATGCAAGATTGTTATTGGATTGTCAGAATATGGATCAGACACTTTTCATAAGAAAAGATGTAATAGAAAGTTCCTGGCGTCTTTACAAGGATCTCCTTGACAGTTGGGCGGCGGAAAAATCCTGTGAGCTTCCCCGGTATCCGCAATATTCCTCCGGCCCCCGGGAAGCAGATCTTCTTTTGCGGAAAACCGGCAGTTCCTGGATAGATTTTCTTTCATAAAGAGAGTAAATATCATGTAATGAAACAGGATATTGCACAGCTATCCCATAATTTTGTAAAAATGGCATATTTTTACAAAATTATGTGCGTAAAGAAATCTGCTTTTTAAAAAGTGATTTTGTCAGATTTTTTCAAAAATACTTCTTTATCCTGTTTTGTGCAACCTTCAGGAGAGA
>JAZKZE010000080.1:0-28805 GCA_045612485.1 Victivallales bacterium
ATGTTTGAGCAATGGAATAAATAGCCTTGTGTATTTATAAAATAAGGTATAATTCTCCCCTGTTATGACCTGTTATACCTCCAATATTCAGCTCAAACAATAAAAAAGGCTGTTGCTCACCTTTTTTGAGGTTTTGCAACAGCCCCCTGTTATGGCAATTTCTGATATCATTGCTGTTTTTTTGCCATTTCCCGTAATTCTTTGCGGATGATCTTGCCGCTGACAGTTTTGGGCAGTTCCGTCATAAATTCAATAAGACGGGGATATTTGTAAGGAGCTGTCTGACTCTTGACATATTCCTGTATCTCCTTGACAAGGGCTTCGCTTGGTTCTTTGCCTTTGGTAAGAACGATATATGCCTTTACAGCCTGGCCGCGTACCGGATCGGGAGCTCCCACCACTCCGCACTCCAGAACGTAAGGAAGTTCCATAAGGGTGCTTTCGATCTCAAATGGCCCGATCCTGTAGCCGGAGGATTTGATTACATCGTCCACTCTTCCCACATACCAGTAGTATCCATCTTCATCGCACCATGCGGTATCGCCGGTATGATAGTATCCATCGTGCCATACCCGCAGGGTTTCTTCTGCATCATCATAATATCCCACGAAAAGTCCGGGGATCTCACCGGGAGAGGTACGGATACAGATTTCCCCTGTTTCCCCCTGCGGGACTTCCTTTCCTTCCGGATCAAGCAGAACAATGGGGTAAAGAGGATTGGGTTTACCCATGGAACCGGCTTTCGGGGGGATATTGCGCCCGTTGGCAATAAGAACGGTGGATTCAGACTGTCCGAAACCTTCGTGGATCACCTGCCCTGTAAGGAGGGCAAAACGGTTCATCACTTCCGGATTGAGAGCCTCTCCCGCCATACCTACATGTTCCAGTGAGGAGAAGTCGTAGCAAGAGAGATCTTCCCTTATGAAAAAGCGGAACATGGTGGCGGGGGCGCAGAAGGTGGTGATATTGTATTTTTTGAACATGGGCAGGATCTTTGAGGCATGGAAACGGTCAAAGTCATACACGAAGACCGCCCCCTCGCACAGCCATTGTCCGAAAAGTTTGCCCCACATCGCCTTTGCCCAGCCTGTATCGGAAATGGTAAGATGGACACCTTCCGGATTCACCTGCTGCCACCAGTGCGCGGTCATGGTGTGTCCCAGGGGATAGGTATGGGTATGGATGATACCTTTGGGGAAGCCTGTGGTTCCGGAACTGAAGAAGATGAGCAATGGATCGGTCGCTCTGTGCTGAGCATTGCGGGGGAATTCTGCCGGATATTTTGTGAAATTTTCATCAAAATCCAGCCAGGAATTTTTTGTACCGCAGGTACTGATCTTTATTTTTACAGCGGGACATTTTTCCATGGCGGCGGAGGCTTCTTCAATGGTTCTGTCCATGGCAGAACAGATAACCGCAGTTGCCCCGGTCTTTTCAAAACGGTACTGGAAATCGTGGACCAGAAGCTGATTATTGAGCATGACAGAAACTGCCCCGATACGGGTAAGTGCCATCATAATGATCCAGAATTGCCAGTTGCGGCGTAAGGCAAGGGCGACTCTGTCTCCTTTGCGGATCCCCTGCGCTGCAAGGAAATTGGCAGCCTGCATGGAGAGAAGAGATATATCCTTAAAGGAAAATACTTTTTCAGAAAAATCCTCCCCGACCCAGATCAGGGCAGGTTTGTCCGGAGTTTTTTCCGCAATACGGTCAAGGACATCGTAAGCAAAGTTGAAATTTTCCGGATAATGGTAAGAGCCGCCTGTTATTGCTCCCTTTTCATTCTGTTCCAAAGTGAGATATTCCTGATAGATCCGGAAAATCCCCCCGTCCTTCTCGTTCTGTTCCTTCTTACACATTTTTTTCCTTTTTCATTGAGCTTATTTTATCAATAATAACAATATTCTGCATATCATCGCTCAATTCCCGCCGGGAAAATACACACAAAGGTCTTTTATTTCTGTTCTTCAGAAATCTGTGGGGTGCGGACCGCGTGTTTTTTATCCTGACGGAAAACAGCGCGGTCCGTCAAACTCGACCCACAAGTACAAGAAGTACCACTACGGGTACGACAAGGGATACTGTGAGGTTGGAAAGAAGACGGAAAGAGACAGAAAAAGCGGCAGTACATCCGGAGAATGTACCGTAAGAATTTTTCATTTCAGCTGCTTTTTTCATTGTTTTCCCTGTCCTCAATAAGTTAAACGGATACATAGAATATACTTTCATTTTTTTCTCATTACAAGTTGTTTATTGAAAAAAATAACAAAAAAACATCATGTCCGGGTATGTTTTTTTTCATTTTTTACCGTTATTCCATGAAAATCGCAAAAAAAATATACGGGACGTGTTATATACTTTTGTTTCCGGATTCCGGCAGCGTTTCCTGATCGTTTTATGGAATACATATGAAAAACACGGAATATTGGTACATTTGAGTTTAAAAAAGGTAAAAATTTTAAATAAAGGCTTGAAAGAACAGAAAGAAAGTGTATATTAAATGAATCCGGTTTTCCGTTGACAAACCCGATCGTTGGCGGGGGACTATAAAGGGTACGGCCTGGCAGCCTGCCCCCGGAAATGTTGGAAGAAAGTAATCAATTTGATCTGCAATAAGATCAGGAAGCTTAAAAAAAAGCGGAGAAACTACAAATGAAGACGTATTTGGCAAAAGCCAACGAAATCGAACGCAAGCACGTTCTTTTCGATGCTGCCGGTGTTCCCCTCGGACGCCTTGCAGTCAAGATCGCGAACTCTCTTCGCGGTAAAGACCGTCCCACCTATACCCCGCATGTTGATACCGGTGACTTCGTTATCGTCATCAATGCGGCTAAAGTTGCCCTTACCGGCTCCAAAAATGTGAAAAAGACCTATGAATCCTATACCGGTCACCGCAGCGGTCACAAAATCGTGACTGCCAACATCGTACGGGAAAAGAATCCCGAACGCATGATCCGCGAAGCCGTATGGGGCATGCTCCCCAAAGGCCGTCTTGGACGCGCCCAGTATGCAAAACTCAAAGTCTATGCCGGTGCGGATCATCCCCACGCTGCACAGAAACCTGAAACTGTCAAACTTTAATCCGGAGAATACAAATGGCTATAGCGAATGATGCGCTGGCAGCGACCGGCCGCAGAAAACAGGCAAGTGCAAGAGTCACCATCGTGCCGGGTTCCGGCAAGATCACAGTGAATGGTGAAACCTTTGAAAAATATTTTGACACCGAAGCTGTCCGTGGCTTTATTCTTCAGCCCCTTCAGCTCACCGGCAAAGAAAAAGCCCTTGACATCACTGCTTCCGTAAAAGGCGGCGGTAAAAAAGGTCAGGCCGGTGCTGTCCGTCACGGTATTGCCCGTGTACTGGTCAAAATGTTTGAAGACGAATGCAAGGCGATCCTCAAGTCCAACGGTATGTTGACCCGCGATCCCCGTGAGAAAGAACGTAAAAAGCCCGGTCAGCCCGGTGCCAGAAAGCGTTATCAGTTCTCCAAACGCTGATCTCCTTACAGAGATTTTTTCAAGGCTGTTTCCTGTCAGACGACAAGGCAACAGCCTTTTTTTGTACCTGTATTCCGGATGGGTACGGATGGGTACGGAGAAGAATGGAGAAGAATATAAAAAAACGGACTTCCATTGCTGAAAGTCCGTTTTGTTTTGAAACTTTTTCTGAAATAAATTTTTACTTGCTTACAGGAGCAAGGTAGAGTTCATCAAACTCCAGTTCGCCATGCACCCATACGCCAAAGACCTGTCTTTCCACTTTGGGATCGCCAGCTTTGGGAAAATCAAATTTAAGATAAGTCCAATCCTTTACATCTCCCTTTTTCAGGGTATGGACGATCTTGCTGCCGCCGGTAATTTTTACTCCCTTTTTGCCGGGATACCGCAGTACATAGAATGTGGCACTTCCATTGCCCCGGTATTTCAGATTGACCCGGTAATTTTCCGCTTTTGCAGAAAGACCGTTCATCATGGCACTGTTTTTCAGGTGGACATAATAATTATTACTGTCAGAAAATTTTCTCCATGCAACAAGGGCATTTTCCTTTTTGGTCAGATGTTTGAAGTCCCAGGAGGAGGGAAGAATATTATTTTCAATGTTCAAACCTTTCATATAATTGGCAATCTTTTTGGCAGGTTCATTGAAAGAACCGTTTTTCCATTTCCGGGAATCGCCTTCCACTTTGGAAACGGTGACAAAACGTTTGCCGGAGAAGGCAATGGAAAGGAAGGTTGCGGTATCAAAGGGTTTACCGCCGGTAAGGGTGGAGCCTTCCCCGCTGGTGTCAATTAGTTTCCTTGCCCGCATAACATTCATCTTCCAGCTCTGTCCTGTAAAGCATTTTTCCCCGAGTTCTGCGGTGGGGATCTTTGCTTCCAGTACCCAGCGGTCGGCAAGACGGCGGGTCTTTACCTGTAAGGAGGAGTTGAAAGAGGCGTCTCCTTTTTCTCCGGGATAGACTTTTCTGTCATAGAAAACGCCATCGGTATTGAAGATAAAGTGAAAGAATGTTCCGCCGAGATCGGGGTGGGTGAGGAAGAGTTCCAGAGTATTATCCTCCCATACAGGGCCATCCCGTTTGGTGATGGTATTATATACTTTCTTTATGGCAGGTTCCACCATTTCTGCGGCAAAATAGAAGTATTCGGGTTCATATACCACTCTCACAAAAGTCTGCTGTTCCGCCAGAGTCCCCACATTTTTTGTAGCTCTGAAATTGGTGATGATGTCGGCGTTTTTCCAGTCTTTTTCATCCAGTTTTCCGTCGATGATAATGGGGGCAGTTTTTTCGTAGGCACGCAGTTCCCGGTAATTTGTCACATAGTGTTTTCTCTGATATTCCCAGGTATCTTTGAAACGCTGTGCATCATACTGTACGTGTTTCAATGCTCTGGGATCGGAATCTTTTGCGGCAGCTTTCAGTGCAGAGGCAAGATATTTATTCAATCTTTCCTGCACAAGGGGTTTATCCAGACATCTGCCCAGAGGAGCGCTGAATCCGTGACCGAAACATCCGGGAGTACTGGAGGCTGCTTCCCACAGCAATTTATGGAATTCTCTCATACCGCCTTCCCAGCCTTTGCCGTAGTAAAGAGAGTTCATCTCTTCCCACTCTTTATTATAGTCGGCATTGATGTTCCATGTGTAGATGGCGTGCAGATACATGGTCTGCCACATTCCTCTCCACTGATGTACGCCGGAAGAAGCATTGCGTTTGGAATATCTGCCGTCCGGCGGGGCGATGGCAATAAAGTTTCCGGCAAGTCCCATTTTTTTATAGAATTTGAGCAGATAGACATAATTTGGGCCTACCGGCTGATAATAGTTTCCGGCGGGGCCGAGTTCTTCCCTGCCGATAAGATAGATGCCCTGTTTCTTCCAGCCTTTATAGAAATTCAGGAATTTTGGATTGAGCAGACAGTCGGGATCGTCGATTTTATGACGGTAGCAGACACGGTTGAAACTTAAAGTGGCACCGAAGCGTTTATTGATCTGGAATGAAGGAGGGGCTTCAAAGTTCTGGTATGCCATGCCGTTGATAACTGCATCCGGATATTTTTTTATTGCTTCCCCGGCAACTGCCTGAAAATATTTCCAGAAACGGTCGGAAACATATCCCATTTTTTTATCGTAACTACTATCCTGTTTTTTACAGTTGTCACATTGACACCAGCCGGTACCGTCGTTATCGTAAATATTGACCATTCCTTCCCTCTTCCCCATGGGGGCAAGGCTGAATTTGATCAACCCTTCAATGGAACGGCGGATGGTTTCCGGATGACTGGTACAGGGCTGGTATGCCTGACCTTTCAGACAGACGCGTTTACCGTTGATGAGGGGGAAAAGCTCTTTTTCACTTTCTTTTTTGAACCATTCCGCCATAAGTTTATCGCCTTTGTGATAATCCAATCCGGTAAAAATATTGGTGAAACCGGGCTGGGTTTCATAGTAGGCCCCTCTTTCCTCCAGAAGAGCCGTAAGGCTTTTATGTTTTCCGGAAAGCTGGAATGCAAAACCGTGAAGCTGAAGTCCGTTGCGTACCATCCAGTCTCTTGTATCTTTCACAAGGCTTGTCACCCCCATGGCATGAAAAGAAAGTCCCCGGTAGGAGAATGAGGGTTCCCCTTTCCTTACTCCGTCTTTGATGTTGATGGTGGGCTGTACTTTATAATATTCCCCGTCGGCACCGGGAAAGACCCAGCGGATGGAAGTTGTTTCTTTCAGCAGGGCAAAGACGCCGTACATGATCCCTCTGGGATGTCTGGAAGTAATGGTTACGCCGCTTTTATTTGCATCAATGATATACCCTTCCATGGAGGTATCGGCATTGGCGTCCACTTTCAGGATAACGGGATAAAGTTTTGTATTGTTTTTCCCCTTGAGGATGGCAGGCTTTTCCCCGTTGGAGATCTTTCCGAGAAATGCGGAAAGTTCCTTTGCAGCAAAATCGGTGACAGGAGTTCCTTTTTCCGGAGCAACGATCACACAGGCACTCTTTCCATCCTTCATCAAGGCGAATTCCGCTGCGATACTGGGGGAAAGACCAATACAGACTGCGGCGAATACCATACATAAAATCTTTTTTGTTTTCATTTGTTTTCCTTTTATTTATATTGGTGAGATGATTTCAGAAATTTTCAAAAACCGGATAATTGAGGGCTTTTTCCACATATTGCCAGACGGAACGGTTTTCTTCCGTTATCACAGGCTTCCAGCCCAGTTTCAGATAGGTTTTCAAGGCCGGCAATCTTGTTTCATCTGTATATAGACAGATCCGTTTATAGGAACTTTCCTTAAATTTATTCATGACTGCCATGCAGACGATCATGGCAAAATGCCGTCCCCTGAAAGCTGGATCTACTGCCACCATGCCTAAAATTCCGCCACCATCTTCCCCGGGAACGGGCCCTTTGTTGCAATAGGCACAGGCGGCAAATCTTCCTGTGGAAATTTCCTCAAGAATGAATATGCCGTTTTCCAGACATTTCCTGCGTGCCTTTTCCACCTCTTCCCTGTCCCATTTTTTGAATCCGGCACCGGCAAGAAGACCGGAATATTTTTCCTCCTCCCCCTGCCGGAGAGGATGCAGACTAAAACCCTCCGGGATCTCCGGAAAAGTACAGGAAGCAAGATTTTCTTCCTGCATATACATTTTCAGTTGCTCCGGCATTTGCAATCCTTTCCTTTTAAGTTGATTTATTTTTATTATTCTGATATTTTGAAACTTTCCTGATTTTTTCAGTCCACTCTTGTTGCCGCCCCGGTACAGAATTCATGGGCAACGGAACCATTGGTGGCGTTGCCGGGGGAAACATAAATGCCATACCGCCAGCCACGGGAAGTATTGACGACCTTTTTGGCATTCAGAATGTCGATGGTCTGAACATTTCCTGCCACAAAAAGAAGATTCGCCCCTTTTCCGCCCCGTCCGTGCCAGCCGTAGAATCCTTCATTTGAATAGGTGGGGGCACAGTGACTCCAGTGCAGAGTGGTGGGAAGTTTCACTGTGGAGGGTTTGAAATACAGGTTTTTGACAGCAATCCAGTTGTAGGTATCTCCGGTGATCCCTTTACCGTAACTCAACGCAGAACAAAGGGGATAATTGGTAAAGGAGGTACTGTTGCTGTATAAACCGTGCATTTTGGAAAAATTTATTCCGGTAGCACACTGTAATACCTTATTGGGACCAGTTGTACCGTTACCATTTGTCCATGTGCCTATCCCCAGCGCTTGTTTGCAATATGCCGCAACATAATTTTTGTAGAAGCGTGACGGAGCATAGGAATTGGCAAAAGCCCAGTCTTTATAGGAATCTGCATAAGTAAGGTGCATAAAACACAACTGCCGCAAATTGTTTTTACAGTTGATCGTGCGTGCCATCTCTCTTGCTTTGCCCAATGCAGGAAGAAGCATCCCGGCAAGAATGACAATGATGGCGATAACGACAAGCAGTTCAATCAGCGTGAACGCTGATTGTGTGAAGATGTGAAGGTGTGAAGAGCTTGACGGCGTCAAGCGTGAAGTGCGCCCTTGCGGGTGTAAGGATATGTATTTTTTATAATTTTTATTGAGGAGATACAATGGCAGCACACATATTTTACAGGCAGTACTCACTAAATGTTCGATAAGTGTAAATCTTTTTTTCATGATATTCCTCCTTTTTTCAATATTTTACCCTCTTTTTTATTAAAAACAATAGAAAAGTTATTGTATTATTCTTATAATCTGTTATATTATTCCATAATGTGGAGATGAAAATGGCTGAACTGGTATTCAAAAAAAAGAGTTTGCATAAAAAAAGCATGGAGGAAACAGTCTTTCTCAACTGTTCTGTTTCCTCTCCCGGAGGGGCATTCCTGCATTTGCGGAATATAGGAAAAACCATTGTTTATGCAAAAAAAGAGTACAGCCGTACAAGTAAAAAAACTGCGGAAAAGGAGAATACCTTCCGTGATGAAATGCTTTTTGCCTGTGCAAAAAATCCCAGTAAGGTGGAATATGAAAAGGGTAAAATGAAAGAAGCTGCCTCCTATACCGTTTGTTATTACAGTGAGTTTGCCGGATACGGTTATGAGATGAAAGGCGGGGAATTTTCCCATTCCTGCCGGTATTATATTGCCATAGAAAGAAATGCTTTTATCCAGCAGTTTTTTAAATTGGATGAAACAATGTTGTGCCGCTGTACTCCCCCGGAACTGCCTTACCGGATTCTGGAAGAGATCTATTCAATGGCAGAAAATTCTTCTTCTTATACGGCTCTTGATATGTCGGTAAAACTTTTTGAATTTCTCTCTGTTGTTTCCACCGGCATTCCCCGGAAGTTTGAGAAACCCAACAACAGACAGGAACTTATAGAACACCTTTCCGCGTTTCCACAGAAATATTCCACTATCAAAGCTCTGACAGAACTTTTTCAGGTTTCGGAAATCACTCTTTACAACCTTTTCCGTAAAGAAACAGGCAAAAGCCCTATGGAATATGTGATCTACTGCCGCCTTTACAACTCCTGCTGGCAGTTGAAACAGACCAGCATACCCATTGGCGAGATCGCCCGTTTATGCGGCTATAATTCTGTCCAGTTTTATTCCCGTTCCTTTAAAAAAGAGTTTGGTGTTTCTCCTGCAAAATACCGGCAGAATTCCCTGCTTGCTTCCACGGAAAAACTGCCGTAACAAAAAAAAGGCAGAAAAATGCTGCTGTGACCGTAAAGATCAACAGCAGCAGATATATATGGTCATTGCGGTAAATACCGCAGAACCTTCTTTTTTTATCTTTTCATGGATATATTTTACATTTTATTTTCTTGTAATATCCCCGCGGCAGGGGTAGGATTCACAGCTGTAAAAGTTGCTGTACATAAAGCCTTTTGACCAGCCGTAGGTGCTGTGGTATTTATCTTTGAAGTCAAACAGACTTACATGACCGGAAACCCAGAGCATATTGGTTCCTCTGCCGTTGGATTTGTGAAAACCCCACATATAATTGCTGTTATTACTGTCTCTGGTACAGTTGCTGAAATGGAGAATGGATGGTCTTTTTGCAGAAGAAACCTTGAAATACGAGCCGTTGGCATAGTAACCGCCAACATACTTTCCGTCAGGATCGGAACCGATCCAGTTACGGACTTTATCGGCAGCATTGTTCAATCCTCTTGCAAGATTTCCGCAGGGAAAATAGTTGCTGTTCACATTGGCTGCGGGAAAATAGGATCTTGCCAACGGGCAGGTGAGTAATTTTGTATCATTTCCCAGTACATTGTTCCAGGGGGCGATTCCCAGATTTTTCTTACTGTAAGCAGTGATAAAGTTCGCGTGTTTTCTGTGGGGATTATGATATCCGGCATACGCCCAGTCCTTGGACATATCTGCATAAACAAGATGGAAGTAATAGGTTTGTTTCAGATTGTTTACACAGGTGATCCCCTGGGCAACCTTTCTTGCTCTGGCAAGGGCGGGAAGAAGCATCCCTGCAAGAATGGCGATGATGGCAATAACGACCAATAATTCGATCAAAGTAAAGTTGTTCCGCTGCATAGACTTCATTATGTTGCCTCCTTTGAGTTTATTTTATTGTTTTTTATATTCTTTTATTTTTTCTGTAAAATTCTTTTTGCTGTTTTATAACTATAACCTTTCCTGTGTAAATGTCAAGAGCTTGCGGTTATTATAGTTATGATAAAATAAAAGAAAATTGCTTTATCTGTCAATTTACAGGAACTTTTCCATACTTTTTAATAAAATTTCTTTTTATCTGTGCAAAAAAACGGCTGCCGTGACCGGAAAAGTCAACAGCAGCCGGATAATTTCCTGGGGAAACTTTTTATTTTGCTTCCTCTGCGGCAGGGGCGGAAGAGGTGGTTTCCTGTACCTTCCCCAGATAGGAGGGAAGATCTATTCCCGCCATGCCTGCCACATCATGCAAAGGAGGCAGACTCTGCATCATACCGCTTAAAAAGTTGGCAGTGGAATTTTTTCCGTCAGAGCCTTTTCCATTATCCCAGACCGTGACCTTGTCGATCTTGATATTGCGGATGGCTTCAGTCTGGAGCCGGACGATGTCTTCCAGTTTTTCAATAAGGAGCATCTTGGCGGCGGCATCGGGACTTCCGGCACAGGAGGCAATAAGCTGATTGTACCCTTCCCCTTTCGCCTTCAATATTTCAAAATTCCCTTTGGCTTCAGCAGCAAGTTTTGCATAGATGGCATCCGCTTCCCCCTGGGCTTCCCGGCGGCGTTTTTCCGCTTCCGCTTCCGCCTGGATGACGATCTGTTCTTTTTCGATCTCCGCATGGACGACAGTATCGGCGTGCTGTTTTTCCTTCTCCATCTTGGCTCTTGCCATCTGGGCGACCATTTCCGCCTCATAATCCGCCTGTTTGATCCTTGCTTCGGCAACTTTCTTTGCAGCTTCCGCCTGACGGTAGGCTTCCGCTTCGTTTTCTATACGCAAGGCATTGGATTTGGCGATCTCAATGGCAGAAACGTTTTCCCCTTCGATGGCGTATGCTTCCGCCTGCTTTGTGGCGATACGCCGCTGTTTATCGGCTTCGGCTTCCCCGATCATGGCTTCGGCTTCCGCCTGTTTGATGGCGATACGGCGCTGTTTGTTGGCTTCCGCTTCTCCGGACTGTGCGGCGGCTTCTGCCTGGGTCACTGCGATACGGCGCTGTTTATCCGCATCCGCTTCCCCGGACTGTGCGGCGGCTTCCGCCTGGGAGACGGCAATACGCTGGGCTTTTCTCGCTTCAGCTTCCCCGATTCCCCCTTTACGTTCTTCTTCCGCCACTTCCACGCGGGCTTTGTTGATGGCTTCGGATGCGGCTCTCTGTCCGATGGCATCAATATATCCGCTTTCATCGGTTATGTCTGTAATATTCACGTTGAGGAGAAGAAGTCCTATTTTGTTCAACTCTTCCGCAACATTCTGTTCAATGGAACGCAGGAAAGTTTCCCTGTCGGAGTTGATCTGTTCGATAGTCATGGAGGCGATGACCAGACGCAGCTGACCGAAAATAATATCTTTGGCAAGGTCGCCTATGGCATCCGGATGCAATCCCAGAAGACGGTTTGCCGCATTGCCCATAAGTTCTTCATCGGTACTGATCCCCACGGTAAATACGGAAGGGACACTGATACGGATATTCTGTTTACAGAGGGCGTTTTTCAGCGGGACTTCCAGCTGGATGGGACGCAGGGAGAGAAATGCATAATCCTGGATGATGGGGATGATGAAAGCTGCTCCCCCATGGATACATCTGGAGGCGTGCTGTCCTTTACTGCCTCCGGAAATACATTTACCGTAGATGACCATGATCCTGTCTGACGGACATTTTTTATATCTGGAAAACAATCCTATAAGGATCGCCAGAAGGATAAAGGTGATGATAAGGATCATAATGACTTCACCGCCGCCCACTCCGGATGCGGCAAGAACTGCATGGGAAAAATCAAACATTTCAACCTCCTTGTTATAGTATTATCAAGTAATATAGTATCTTTTTTCCGCTTTTCAAGTCTGTTTTCACGCTCCCAGAAGTTTCTGCATCACAAGAATGAGCAGAAAGCCGCCCAGAATGGAAAATGTTGCCGCTTTTTCATAGCCGTGGGAATGGGTTTCCGGGATCATTTCGTCACTTACCACATACAGCATCGTCCCGCCGGCAAAAGCAAGGATAAAGGGAAGGATGGCATTGGTCACATTGACAAGCATACCGCCCAGAACTGTTCCCGCCATACTGATAAAGGCAATGGCAAGAGAGATGAGAAGCGTTCTTTTTATACTTACTCCCGCCGTGAGAAGCGGGGAAACGATTACCATGGCTTCCGGGATGTTCTGAAGAGCGATCCCGCCTGTGACTGTCAGGATGTCTCCGGTCATCCCTGTACCGAAACTCACTCCTGCCGCCAGTCCTTCCGGAAATTTATGGATGGCAATAGCGGAAACAAATAACAATATCTTACTGATACTGCCGTTATGTTTATGTTCTTCCCCATCCAACCCGGCAAGGCGGTGCAGATGAGGGGTGACCCGGTCAAGGATACTTACAAGACACGCTCCGCAAAGTGTACCTGCCGCAACAAGCAAAAGAGTATATTTTCCTTCGATTTCCGCCGCCGGAGCGATCAAGCCCAGTATGGCGGCTCCCAGCATGATCCCGGAGGCAGCTCCCAGGATTATGTCATTATATTTGTGGGGGATCTTCCTTACAAGCAATCCTCCTGCCGTTCCGATGACTGTGGAAAGTCCCAGACCGCAGGCGGCAAGCAAAAGCATCTGCCAGTTCATATCTTTTCCTTATTTTGTTAAATGTTTATCCAGAAAATTGCTCATCTCTTTTTTTGCTTCCGGTGTGATCCGGTGGCCGCTGCGGTACATGGGAAGAAGTTTCTTTTCCCCTTTGAGATTATTGTAGGCGGCAAGAACGGAAGTGGGATAGCATGTAAGATCCACATGACCCACACTTACAATGGCAGGTACTTTGATCCTTTTTGCAAAACTTGCACAGTCAAAGTAGGCAATGATCCCTCTTCTTTTACTGTCTTTGAATACTTTATCCAGCTGGGGCCAGCCTGCCTGACGGGAAAGAAGATCGCCCCGCAGGTCGCACAATGCCGGAACACTGGATGCCACGCAGGTGATATTTTTATTGAGATACGCCAGAGCAAGTGCTGTTCCGCCGCCCTGACTGTTGCCTGCTGCGGCAAAATGTTTTCCGTCAAATTCCGGAAGTTTTGCCACATAGTCGATTGCCTTGCTTACGGCGGGCCATGCTTTTGCATAAATATAATTTTCCCTTATTCCGTCACTTTCCCTGTAATATATTTTTGCGGAAAACATTTTATTATACTCCGCATACTTTTTTCTCTGCTCCGCAGCAGTTTTCTGTACGGGGAAAAGATGCACATTCATATTCAGTTCAATGGCAGGCACACTGCCGCGGATGTAAGGGGCGGGATTGGCCATAGACGCTCCGGGGCCCGCTCCCGGAACTCCTGCAACAGCAGGATATCTGCCGGGTTTTTCCGGAATGGAAAGATACCCTTCAATAAATCCTTTCTTGTCAGGAAACGTTACTTTCACAAGGGATACTTTATAGCCCTTGCGTTTGATCTGCGGGGCGGGAGTAACCGTAATAACACTTTTTTCATATTCTTTAAGTCTTTCCTGCCAGAATTTATCAAAGTCGGCAGGTTCCTTTCCAGCCTGTACGATTTTTTCCGGTTCTACCGCAGCTCCCCCGTAAGCGGGAAAAGCTCTGGTATTTGCCCATTTTACTTTTTTGCCGTCCGGCAGGGTAAGATAAGTGGGGGCGGCAAGAAGGAAGCCCGGGCGGTCAAGTTTAGCCTTGAAGGTAAAGGGATTATTTTTTGCAACATCCACCTTGAGTTCTTTACCAATGATTTTTCCGGCAGAATCTTTGATGATGATATCATAAGTGCCTTTGGTAAGCAATTTTCTCTTTTGAGATAATGCGGAGGCTTTGAAAGTGACTTCCTCACCGATTTTGTAAGAACGCAGTTCTGTGGGGACGATGTTGATGGTTGCCGCAAAAACGGCCTGCAATGCAAAAATAAGTACGGAACTCAATAAAATTTTTTTCACTGGTTTGTTCTCCCGGATTGGTTGGTATATTGATTATTTGTGAATTGCTTAAATAAAATCTTCTCCGGATATATCCCGGGTATTTTCCTCCTGCATGACCTGATCCAAAGCGTGGTAACAGATCCCGGCTTCAAATCCCCTGCCAGCAAGAAAACGCAAGGCCTTTTCCTTTTTTTTACGTATGTCGGATTCTTTTTTCCATGTCCGCCACTTGCTTTTCAGAGCCTTCACAGCTGCCGTACTTTCCCCGTCAGCCGGAGCAGCTTCATTTTCAGGTACAGGAGAACCCATTCCGGAAAAAAGAGTTTTTTTGTTCTCTTTTTCCTCCATTTTTTCAAGGGTTTCCCGGATGATCTCCTGGGGAATACCCTTTTCTCTCAACTTGCCGATGATCCTTTTTCTGCCATATCCGGCACTGTGCAGAGAGAGGGCGAGAGATTCTGCAAACAGATGATCATTCAAATATCCGCATTGGATAAAACGGCATATCACTTCCCCGGTCACTGCATTTCCATACTGTTTTTCCAGCATCTTTTTCCGCAGGGATTCTATGCTGTATGACCTTCTTGCAAGCAGTCTTACCGCATACTCTTCCGGTGTGAGGATTTTCCTTTTTTTTACTGTTGTTCCGTTGCCGGATTCCTTACTGGGGAAGGGCATTGTCTTCGTTATCCGTGTTTTCTTCTGCGTTCTGATTTTCTGCGTTATTCTGCTGCTCTTTCTCTTTTGCCATCTTCTGTGCGATTCCGGCGATTTCTTTTGTTGCAGCATTTTTCAGCTCATAGGCAATACGCTGTCTGGTTACGGAGATCATACTGCCGGACAGATCTTTGATGACAGTGGATGCAGAAACCCATTTATTTGTGTAGAATTTAAGCTGGGTTTCCGGGGTAAGTGCGGCAAAATCGAATTTTTCTTTATTTCTTTTGCTTTTTTCCACCTGTTCTGCAATTTTTCTTTCATCCTTTATGCCGTAAAAAATAAATCCGGCTTTGTCATTCTTTTCCACCTGTTCTTTCAAGCGTTTGTTTGTAAGGCTGATGATCGCACTGAATTTTTTCGCTCTGTGTTCTTTCATTCCATTATCTACATAACGCTGACAGAGTCTTTCATTTTCTTTTTCATCAAAACGGGCGCGGACTTCTGCGGAGAGATTTCTTTTGGGAATCGTACGGGAATTGATCATAATTGAACGTCCGCCGATGCCGTAGCCGTAAAAAGTTCCGCTGATCCGGTAATGATTTCTGCCGTTGCTGTAAGTGATATTTTCCACTTTCTGACCTTTTTTATAGAGAGGATATTTTTTCTTAGCCTCCTGTATCAGTTTTGCGGCAATGGATTTATCCAGACCTGCATATTCTTTTTCCACCTGTTCTTTGGCATACTCCCTTGCCTTTGCCCGGGTTGCTTCCAGAGGTTTGCCGGCGGGACTGGCGGATGCTCCCCCCAGAATACCGTTTTTGGGGGAGGAAATCTTTTCTTCCAGCTTCTGCTGATAAGTTTTTGTTTTTTCATCAAGAGTATCCAGTGTGGCTTTTACCAACTCGTCAATAAACTGACCGTCTGTGGTACTTTTATCTTTGCTTCTGTACTTTTCCTCCAGCCCCTTAATGGATTCTGCAATATATTTTTCCCGTTCTTTTTTGCCGGGAAGAAGAGCTTTTTCCATCATTTCCGTGATTTTTTCTGTTCTTTTCAGAGATACTTCATAATCTTTTCTGTCAATATTCGTGCGCAGTCTGGCAGTATAGGGGTAAAGTTCATCCGCAGACTGGAGATTTTCTGTACCTTCCCCGCTGCCGGGTTCATTGGCACCCTGATCCGGAAGTTCCTGACCTCTTACAGAAAACATGCAGAAAAATACTGCGGCAACAGACAATGCAAAAAACTTTTTCATCATCTCTGACTCCTTCTATTTTTATAAATCACTTTCTTTTTCCCGATTTTTAGCAATCCGGTTTTGAAAAAACCGTTTTATAATCTATATTGTATAGTTCTTTTTGTCAATTCCCCATACAGGGAAAATATGCAAAATAACTGTAAAAAAGCTGAAAAAGAGTGTGAAATCAAAAAAAATAAGATGTTTTGCCGTTATGGAAAAGAAAAATAGTTTTGTTTTTAATATCACGGAAGAGGACAGCCGGAAATTACAGCAGATCCTTGAAGAAAAAGCTTTTCTCATTACTTCCCTGCCTTATGCACGGTTCAAAGGAGTAAAGGAAAAGGTCAATGTTACTTCCTATGAAAGTGGAAAACTTGTCATTCAGGGGGCAGGAGCTTCCGAATTTGTGGAGTTTATTCTGGAACCGGAGATCCTGAAAGAACGCTCATTCGATCCCCTTCTCCGTAATGAGGAAATAAAAGAAACCAAAGAAGCTCCCCCTTTTGATCCGGCTTCTTTTGTTTCCCATGCCGGAATAGATGAAAGCGGTAAGGGGGATTTTTTCGGTCCTCTTGTTATTTCCTGTGCCTTCGTTCCGGATGCGGAAACCGCAAAAAAACTTCTTGACGCAGGTGTGAAAGATTCCAAACAGATCAAATCGGATGCCGCGATCCTCAAAATCGCTTCTCTTATCCGCAATACTCTAAAAGATGCCTGTTCCATTGTTGCCATAGGACCCGAAGCATACAATAATCTCTATGAAAGGATCGGTAATCTCAATCATCTCCTTGCCTGGGGACATGCCAAAGCATTGACCACTCTTCTGGAAAAGCATCCGGAATGTAAAAAGGCTATCGGAGATAAATTTGCCGATGAAAGACTTGTCCGCAATGCCTTTGCAAAAATGCACCGGGAAGAATTCCAGCTTGAACAGATGGTACGGGCGGAAAGCGATGTGGCGGTTGCCGCAGCTTCCATTCTTGCCAGAGCCGAATTTGTCCGCAGAGTGAAACTTCTGGAAGAACAAATCGGCACGACTCTTCCCAAAGGGGCAAGCTCCATTGTGGACAAAACTGCAAAACAGCTTGCTGTAAGCGGCGGAGAGGCTCTTTTGCGTACAGTGGCAAAGATGCATTTCCGTACCGCTTACCGCGCATTGGGGCTTCCTGAGCCGGAAAGAAAGACTTTTTTCAGAAGATAACACTTTTTTCCCTTGAAAAACGGGAACAGGGGATTATATTGCTTGAAAGATCCGTTGAGTTGTCAAAAAAAATGCAATCAGGAGGGAATATGGGACTGCCGGATATGTTTTTTGCCGCAGGGGAAAGTTTTTTTTCTACCGGATATGTAACGAAAGTTTACTGGGCTCTTGCCATTGCCGGAAGTATCCTTTTCGGTCTTACTCTGATCTTTTCACTTGCCGGGGCAGGCGGTCTGGATGAGGCGGATTTTGATGTGGACAGTGCCGCACCTGTTGAACATCCGGACACGGGAATGTTGGATTTCAAGATTCTTTCTGTGCGTTCTGTCCTTGCCTTTATGACTGTCTTCGGCTGGGGGGGAGTATTGTGGGGGCATCTGGGACTTAAAGGATTTCTTGTCGCCCTTTTCTGCGGCCTCTTTACCATGTTTATGACAGCGTATCTGGTTTATCTTGTGATGAAATTGCAGGGGGATGCAAATGTAAGAAGTTGTGATTTCATCGGAAAAGAAGGTTCCGTTTATGTGGGGATCCCCGGCGGAGAGAAGGAAGAGGGGAAAGTTGTTGTATGTATAGGCGGGGCAACCCATGAGTTGAAGGCTCTTGCTGATGAAAATATTCCTTCGGGAACAGCGGTGAAAATCGTTGCTTCTGCAGGAAACCGCCGCTATAAAGTGGAAAAAATCTCCGGAAAGCAGGGTGAAAGATGAAAGACAGAAATATTCTTATTGTCAATGGCAGTCCCCGGATGAAGGGAAATACCAGAAGTATTCTGAAAACTCTGGAGAGTTCTTTTCTGGAAAAACCGGAAAATAAGGTGGAATTTATTGACATCTGCCGCCATACTCTGAAGGGGTGCGTCAATTGTAATTCCTGTATGAATAATGGCGGAAAATGTGTACATGAGGATGACACAAATCTTCTGATGGAAAAAGTCCTGTCTGCCGACGTGATCGTTTTCGGCTCCCCGGTTTACTGGATGGGGGTCACTGCCCAGCTGAAACTTTTTATTGACAAATTCTACTGTAAAGATCCGGTTATGCACGATCTGAAAAAGAAGATCGCTGTCATTTCCGTCGGAGCTGCGGAACTTTCCGATGGGCAATACGGGATCATTGAAGCGCAATTCAGAGAAATGGCAGAATTTCTCGGCTGGACATTTGTATGCAGTTGTTCCTTTGCCGCATGGCAGGAGGGAGATTGGGAAAAGACGCCGGAAAACAGAGAAAAAATCAGAGTAACTGCAGAACTTTTCTGAGGTAAAGATTTTTTTCTATTATTTCAGCATGGGGGAAAGTTTGTTCAATACTTCCCGGTTTGCCGGTACTTCCACATCGAATTTTTCCCCCAGTTTGCATAACGTTCCTGCGAAAAGATCCACTTCAATGGGACGGTTCGCGAGAACGTCCTGCAACATGGATGTTTTCGCTTCCGGCGGCATATTCAGAATCACATCCATGGCATTTTTTACCATATCTTCCGTATGATTCACACCGGCGGCACGGGCTACTTTCACAGCTTCAGACATCAGCTTTTCTGCAAAAGCCAGCATTTCCGGGTTTTTCTGTAATGTACCGTAATCTGCTTTGAATACGGCTGATGTCTGATTGACCCCTACATTGAGAACATATTTTTTCCACAGGGCACTTTTCATATCTTCCGGGATCTCATAGGCGATCCCGGCTCTGTCAAAAAGACGGGCAACGGTTTGTACAGATCCATCAACCGTACGATTGCTTTCTGCACCGAAATAAAGTTTTCCTACGCCGTCATGGCATACTCTTGTACCCTCCCGGATACTTGCATGTCCCATAAAGAATCCGTACAATGACTGGATACGGGGAAATCTTTTCTGCAAAAGTTCCGGGGCGGAGATCCCGTTCAACAGCGGAAGAATAAGGGTGTCTTCTCCCACAAAGGAGGCGATCATTTCCATTGCCGCGGCAAAACCGTGGGATTTTGTGGCAATAAGGATAAGATCTGCTTTTTCTCCGGAGGCATCTTCGGGAGTGATCCAGTCAAAGGAGAGTCTTTCCCCGTTGAGGAACACGCCTTTTTCACAGTAACGCCTTAATCTTTCCTCGTCCACAAGAATACGGAAATGTATTCCCGGAAGTTTTCTCAGGGAAGCGGCGTACAGCATACCGATTGCACCAAGGCCGATTAAAAGAACGTTATCTGTTTTTTTCATTTATGATCATTCTGCCGCAACCTGTTTACATCCGGGGAACGGCAGTTCCTTTTTGATTTATTTTTTCATTTCCTGTTTTACTGCGTTTGTCATTTGAGAGTTCAGGACAGCACTCTCTCAAATGGCAAGGATACTTTCAATATCTGCTTCATCTTTATTTTCTTTTTTCTCCGGTTTTTTTACTTCCTTTTTCTCCGGGATTTCCTTCTTTACTGCCGGAAGCGTGGTATTTTCCTTTTTTTCTTTGTTTTCCGGATTCTTTTTCTTTGTTTTCTTTCCGGCTTTTACAGTTTTGTTTTCTTTATTTTCTTCCTTGATCTCTTCTTTATCTTCCTCTATTTCCGCTTCTTTCTGAAGGAAGGGGAAGGTTTTTTCAATGATCAGCTGCTGTTTTTCACCTTTTCCTGCGGTAAAGAAAAGAATATTGCCCGGACGGAGAAGCCCTTTGGCAACATTGAGGATACCTGCTTTACGCTGTGTACGGGCTTCCCCCTGTTCCCCCTGCAATGCGGGAACCAGAGATACAATACAGCAGAGCAAAAGGGAAACAAGGATCATTCCGGAACAGAATCCAAGAACAAAATTAACAGCCTTTTCCACCGCACCGGGCATCTCATCAGGAACCATTTCGTCAAGGATCAAGCTGATAATCTTGCTGAAAATGACCATAAAGACAATAAAAAGAACAATAACAATTCCCGCAGTTTTCCAGGCAGGAGGAATGTCCTTGATGTCCTTGAAGAGTTCTGCGATCGCCGGAGAGGCAAGAATTGCAAAATAAACAGAAAAAACGGCACTTATCAGAAAACTCCAGTTCTGGAAAACTTTACTTTTTATGGCAGAAAAGCCACCGAACAAACCACCACCGAGTACAGCTAAAAATATCATTTTATCTTTATTCCTTTTATGAATTGGGGATTTTTTATTTGACCTTGTTACCGGAAAATGCAATACCGGGCTTTATATTTACAGATTTACCGTTGCCCGTTCATATTCTTCCCAGGAGGTTTCCCCCTTGATCACAAGACTCATGATCCTTGAACCCATGGCATCGGTGCCCAGATGGGCTTCCACATAGTCTTTCACGTCTGTGATCGTGCTTCCGGGGGTCTCCAGAACCCGGCGCAGATCATCATCCATGACCAGGAGCTCGAATACGGCAAGTCTTCCTGCATATCCTGTTCCGCCGCATTTTGGACAGCCGGCGGGTTCCTTGATGGATTCAAACGGTATGTTATACTGCATACAATATGCTTTCTGGGCTTCATCCAGTTCGGCATTTCTTTTACAATGGGGACAGAGTTTTCGGATAAGTCTCTGGGAAATACTCATCTGGAGTGCTGCTGCAATATTCCGCAGGGGAACTCCCAGGTCGGTAAGACGCACCAGAGTACCGATATTGTCATTACTGTGCAGTGTGGCTATGATCAAGTGACCGGTCTGCGCCGCCTGTGCCGCGATCGTGGCGGTCTCTTCATCACGGATCTCTCCCAGACAGATCACATCCGGATTCTGTCGCAGGGAGTTACGCAAAACTGCCGCAAAGGTGATCCCCGCTTTGGTATTCACCTCGATCTGACTGATATTGGGAACTACCCGTTCCACAGGATCTTCAATGGAAATCACATTCTTCTGCCCGTAATCAATAGAGGAGATCATGGCGTACATGGAAGAGGTCTTGCCGCTTTCGGTGGGACCGCAGATCAGGATCATGCCGGACGGCAGTTTCAATGCCGTACTGATCCCTTTATACTGGGTCGTTGACAATCCGATATCCTTGAGGCTCCGGTTGCCGCTTTCCGATGCGATTACTCTTATCGTGATCTTTTCCCCCCCGTAAACCCCTACTGTGGCAACACGGAAGGAGATACCCGTTCCCTTGTACAGCGCATTGAATGAACCATCCTGGGGTCTGCGTTTTTCAGCAATATCCATACCGGAAAATACTTTGAACATGCTGATGACCGGCAATGCCTCCCGTTCCGGCAAGGTACTGTGAACACGGATAAAACCATCCACCCGCAACCGGATGAGGTAGGATTCATTTTTCGGATCAATGAAAATATCACTGGTTTTGGATTCAAGGGCATCCCAAATCAGGTTTTTGACGATATATGCCCCATCCAGACCGCCGTTTTTCTGGAGCATATCCCTGCCATGTTCATCAAGGATAATGAGATCCTGTTTCTTTTCATTGTTTTTCTTATTTTTCCGGTTGATGTATTCTGTGATTTTTTTGCTGTACTGGAAATAGAAAAACAGCGCGGCACCGATCAATCCCATCACAGGACAGAAAAGCACGATACAGGGTTTCAGATTTGCCGGAATGGAAGAACTTTTCAATTCGTTGATAGATTTTGCCGCCCAGAAGCCGGTCATGAACCAGCAGAAAGAAAATACTGCACCTGTAAAGTTTACAGGTAAATCCAATAATGACATGTTTGCCTGCCTTTTCGTTGTCCTGAATTATCCGTTTATGATAGTAAAAACGCTATTTTCTTGTAAAAACACCCTCATGTACGGATTAATATACTGTGCCGTATTGTAAAAATCAAATTTTTTACCACCCGGAAAAGGACTTTCTTTATAAATATTATCCGTATGAGTATGTTGAAAAATTTTCTTCTCTTTTGCCGGAAATGGAAAATCACCTTTTTTTCTTTCTGAAATATGCTACAAATTCCAGATTTCCTTTAGGGCCTTTCAGCGGGGAATCCGATACACTGGAAAGCTCCCATGGGAGATTTTCCGCAACAAAATCACAGACTTTTTTCAGACACATCTGCCGTACATTGTCATCGGTGATGACCCCGCCCGGCGGAACAAGGTTTTTCGGAGCTTCAAACTGGGGTTTGACAAGGAGGAAGATCTTTGCATCCTCTTTAAGCAGCGGATCCGCAGAAGGCAGGATCTTTGTACAGGAGATGAAAGAAACATCCATGACAAGTATATCCAGATCCTCCGGTATGATCTCTCTGGAAAGAAGTTTAGCATTGACTCCTTCCCGTACCTCCACTCTTTTATCTGTACGCAGTTTCCAGTGCAGAAGTCCCTTTCCCACATCCACAGCATAGACCTTTGCGGCGTTTTTGCTCAGCATGAGATCGGTAAATCCTCCGGTGGAAGCACCGATATCCCCGCATACCATGCCTGTAAGATCCGGCGCAAATTTTTCCAGAGAATCCTTGAGTTTCAATGCCCCTCTGCTCACATAAGGACAACCGGATTCCACCAGAAGCGGGGACTCCATACTCAGCATCTCGGAAGGTTTCTGTACTACATTATCCGGACTTGTACGTACTTTTCCCGCCATGATCAGAATGGCAGCTTCCTCTTTTTCCGCACAATGCCCCCTGAGGCAAAGAAGTTCATCAGCTCTGCACTTTTTCATAAAAAAGACCCGTTTACTCCGATTTTATTGGGATTTTGCATCAAGAAATGCAAAAAAATATTTGAAAAAAATACTTTCAGAGATTAAAGTTAATATACATAGGGTAAAAAGTCAAATGAGAGAGATGGAAATTTTATGAAAATTACTGCTGCAACACTTGTCCTGATCTTGTTGCCTTTTACTGTTCTCGCCGTTATATGCGTGCTTCAGAGGATGCGGCTCGTGCTTCTCCGGCAACGACTGAGCAGTGCCATGCACAATACCGTGGAAATCAATCATTTTCTCTCCCTTTTCTCCCGCAATCTGAAAGGCGGTCAGAATCTGTCTGAATGGATGAATGTCACTGCAAGATATGTGGCAGAACGTATTGATGCAAGAAGTGTCTGTATTTTCATCCGTACCGACGGGGTGTTCAAAGCTGCCGGGATCTCCGGTCTTTTCCCCCTCGTCCGGAAAAGTCTTTCCCTTAACTATGCCATGACAAAACCCAAATATCTCCTGGAACAGCTCAAAGGAGAGACATTCCGTCCCGGGGACGGGATCATCGGGGAAGTTGCCCAGACAAGAAAAGATATCATTCTTGAAAATGCAATGGAGGATCCCCGGGTACTGAGTTATGAGCCGGTGATCCCCATTGATTGCCTTATGGCTGTGCCGCTGATCGATGAAGGGGAAGTTGTGGGGGTGATCTGTGCCGTCAATACCACGGAAACTGAGATGGATCATTTTACTGCCGATCAGATCGCAAGATTCAAATTCATTGCCACACAGGCTCTTCTGGCGCAGAACGTTCTTGATGCTTATTCCCATCTTGCTGAACAGCAGAGGATCTCCCAGGAACTGAACTTTGCAAGAGTCCTCCAGCAGTCGCTGCTCCCCCGGAGTATGCCGGTATGGGGGCGGTTTTCTGTTCACGCTTTCTCCCGGGCCTCCAAGGAGGTCAGCGGGGACTTTTACGATTTTGTGGAACTGGATAAAAACCGGTTGATGGTCATTATCGGCGATGCCTGCGGCAAAGGGATCCCAGCCTGTATGGTCATGACCATGACAAGAAGCTACATCCGGGCGAATATAAAACACTTTGTTTCCTTGAAAGATTTTCTTTCCGATCTGAATGACAACCTTTACAAAGTTACCGGCGATGAAAGATATGTTACTTTAGCCTGCTGTATTCTCAACCGGGAGGATTTCTCCTTTGAATATGCCAGAGCCGGTCATACAGAACTTATGCTTTTTGTCCGGGAGCATCTCCGGTCGTTTTATCCCGATGGTTCCGGTATAGGGCTTCTGCCCAGTGAATTCACCTCTTTTGATACTTTCAGCATGGAGTTTACTCCGGGGATGCGGGCATTCCTTTTTACAGACGGTTTGAATGAAGCTACCGATGCAAGGGAACATCAGGAGGAATTCGGCGTGAAAAGATTGCGGAAACTTTTCCAGGATTCCTGCAGTAAAAATGTCACCCCGGATGAATTTTTCAATAATACTCTCAAAGAGATCGAGGATTTTGCCGGATATGAAAACGGGGAAGGTCAGGAGGATGACCTTACTATGGTAATGATCCGCCATCTCTGAAAAGAAAAAGCCACAGGATTCCTGCAATATGAAGAAAAATACGATTTTTTTCTGCCGTGCCGGAACAGTTTTTGTATTGTTCCTGCTTGTGATCTGTACTGCCTCCTGCCGTTCCAATGATCCCATGGATCCTTACAGGGATCTGGGGGCGCCCCGGGGAATGAAGGATACCTATCCGGATGTCCGGAAGAAAAAAACACAGGAGAAACGTTCTTTTTTCCAGAGAATGTTTGAGGAAGACAGGGAAAAGGAAAGACGTTTCAGGGATGTCTCCCGTCCCATGCCTCAGGGAACGGTGGAAGTTTTTCCCTGGAAGGAGGACAAGAGGCGCAGTGAAGGATTGTATGACGAGATCCGCAGGGAAAAGAAAAGTATGAATTGATGTTGCTGAATTATCAATATTTCAATACAGGAGAACGCAATGAAGTATATCGTTACCGGTGCTGCCGGTCTTATCGGAAGTTCCATGATCTGGAAACTCAATCAGGAAGGTATCACAGACATTCTTGCCGTGGATCATCTGGGGGAATCGGAAAAATGGAAAAATCTGCGGGCACTTTCCTATGCGGATTACATGGAAAGGGAAGAATTTCTGGATCTTCTTCTTACCGATGCCCTTCCTGAAGATGTGGAATGTGTGATCCACATGGGGGCATGTTCCTCCACAACGGAAAAAGATGCCACATATCTTGTACACAACAATTTTGAATATACCAAGGCTCTTGCCCGGTATTGTGTGGAAAAAAAGATAAAATTCCTTTATGCTTCCAGTGCTGCAACTTACGGTGACGGGGAAAAAGGCTATAAAGATGATGAAAGCAGCATTGAGGAACTGCGGCCCATGAATATGTACGGATATTCCAAACAGATGTTTGATCTGTGGGCAAAATATAATTTCCTTCTTTCTTCCATTACCGGAGTCAAATTTACCAATGTATATGGTCCCAATGAACTGCATAAAGGTTCCATGCGTTCCATGGTCTGCCGTTCTTATGAACAGATCCGGGATACCGGGAAAGTCAAACTTTTCAAGTCCGACCGGAGCGATTATGCCGACGGGGAACAGAAACGGGATTTCATCTATGTGAAGGATGCGGTAAATATGGTATGGCATCTTCTGAAAAACAACTGCCACGGTATTTACAATATCGGAAGCGGCAGGGCGGAAACCTGGAACAGTCTTGTGGCTGCCGTATTCAAAGCCATGGGAAAGGAAGAAAATATCGAGTATATTGATATGCCTGACCACCTGAAAGGCAAATACCAGTATTACACCTGTGCAGATATGGAAAAGATGCGGGCTTCCGGTTATACGGAAAAAGTCACCTCTCTGGAAGATGCCATAAGGGACTATATCTGCAATTACATCTCCAGAGAACGTTTTCTGGGGGATGAATAATATCCTTTGATTTTTCAAAAACAGTGTTTTTTACCGTTATGGGGGAAGAGATTTCTTTTTTCCAAAAAGTGATTTTGTCGGATTTCAGTATTTGAATTCCGTGTGAAAAAATATCGGTGTTGTTGCAAAACTCCGGGAAATATTCCATTTTTACCCGTCAGGGAGTATGTAAAAACTGGAGCATTACAGCACTGAAAGAGCCGTAAGCGAACAGCCCGGCGGTAAGTCCTCTGAAGGAGGACGCAGCCCCGGGTTGGGGAACCCTCCGGAATATCAAGCTCTGAAAGAGCGAAAGAAGAAAAAAGGTTCCGCTACCCTTGATATATTATACCCTGTTATTGTGAAGGTTTCCGGCAGAATCTGAAACAACTCCGGGATATATATTTATAGCACAAAAAACATTTTTTCTTCCGGAAGTTGGAAAACTTTCCTGCGGGAACGATAGAAAAACGTGAAAGAAATATTTTTTTTCTTGAAATGAATATTTGCTGTGTTATATTATCCATATATTTATGATTATTTGTATCTATGCAGGAGAACAGGAATAATGGAAACCGCAATAAAAATGAGAAAATCTTTTATGCAGGAACTCTGCGTAAATATTTTCCTGTCCCTGTTCCACATTTTTGCTGAAGCAAGCAAGCAAGCAAGCAAGCAAGCAAGCAAGCCTTTATTTAAATAAAGGCTTGCTTCCATCCATCCAAAGTTTTTCAGTTTTCAGAAAAAATCAGTTTTGTTTTCAAGGTACAGCGTCCTGTTATGGGATTTCTGTACCTTTTTTTGTGCCGGAAAGAGGGAATTTTCAAGTTTTGAATTTTTGTAACAATTTCAATAAATAAGCAAAAAGAAAGGGAAAAAAATGGCTTGGGCTTATCATGTAAGTTCTGGAGTGATTTCCAGCGGAATTCGTCTTCAATATGATTCCATGTATGTTTCCAATGGAGGGACAGCGGAAAATACCACGGTGAATTACGACGGCGGTCTGTACATCTCCTCCGGCGGAGTAGCGAACTCCACCACGGTGAATTCCTGGGGCGGTCTCTATGTTTCTTCCGGCGGGGTCGCGAACTCCACCACGGTGAATTCCAGTGGTGGTCTGTATATCTCTTCCGGCGGTACTGCGAACAGCACCACGGTAAATGATGTGGGCAATCTGTCCATCCATTCCGGCGGTACTGCGAACAATACCACAGTGAATTCCGGCGGCTATCTGCACATCTACTCCGGCGGTACCGCTACCAATCTTACCGCCATGTCCGGGGCTGCACTTGGTATTACAGTGGCATTGGATACCTATATTCAGGGAATCAGTAATGGTTCTGCATTTGAAATGAAGGATGCCAGAATTTCCGGTTATACGGTGGATTCCGGCGGCTATCTGTATATCTCCTCCGGCGGTACAGCTACTGCAATCAAAGAAAATGGCGGATGTGTGGACGTAGAGGATGGTGCTAATGTTTCTTTTATTTCCAACACATTAAGCGGACTGGTTTTAGAGGGAGGGTGGTCAAGGTTTTCCCCCATCATTGCTTCCGCTACAGTTCATTCCGGTACTGTAGCGAACTCCACCACGGTGAATTACGACGGCGGTCTGTACATCTATTCCGGCGGAGTAGCGAACTCCACCACGGTGAATCTCAATGGCTATCTGCACAACCCCTACTGCGGTCTGTACATCTCCTCCGGCGGAACAGTGAATGATACCGTCGTGAGTTTCGGTGGATATATTATCATTGACCGCGGCGGAGTGCATAAAGGCAGTTTACAGATCGCATCAGGAGCTGGCGTTTTAGCATATACCGGAAGTATCATCGACTTTACTCTTTCTGACAGAACAGTAAAAGATGACTATCTCATCAATGATCTTTATCTTGTTTCCGGAACCCCCACTTATACCATTACTGTTTCCGCTGATCAGGAAGATGGGGAATATAAACTTGCACAGGGGGCAGATTATTTTGCGGCAAATATCTTTGTGAAAACCGATACCGGAACCAGTATCGGTTCTATCAGTGTGGGCAATGATCTTGTAAGCGGAAATACAACCTACTCCCTGACCTGTGAAAACGGTGCTTTGCATTTCAATATTGCAACGGAAAACACCTCCTCCGGAACAACCTCAAGTGGCGGGATCGTTTCCAGTGGTGGAACGTCTTCCGGCGGAATTGTATCCAGTGGTGGAACGTCCTCCGGCGGCATCGTGGTTGATTCCGGAAAGAATGTATATGTTTCCAATGGGGAAGTTATTACTTCTGCAACCATCAATAAGGGCGGCAATGTGATCCTTTCTTCCGGCGGGGCGGCAAATATTACCACCATCAATTCTCAGGGCGGGCTGCATGTTTACAGCGGGGCGACCGCAAGCAACACCACCGTCAAACAAAGCGGCTATCTGGGCGTGGGACTTGGGGCGACAACTTACAATACCACAATCGACTATGCCGGAGAATTGACCGTTTGGGGTGGTGGTAAGGTTTATAATAACACCATCAATCAGTATGGGGCGATCATCCTTTCCTCCGGAGCTGTTGCAGATTCTTCTGTTATCAATTCTCAGGGTGGTCTGCATGTTTACAGCGGTGCTGTTGCAAGTAATACCACCGTCAAACAGAAAGGTATTTTCGGTGTAGGTCTTGGGGCAACAACTTACAATACAACCATTGATTACGCAGGAGAATTGAAAGTCTGGGGCGGTGGTAAGGTCTATAATAACACCATTAATGAATATGGAGCTATCATTCTTCTCAGCGGAGCAATGGCTGATACCACAACCATTAACTCGCAGGGTGGTCTGCATGTTTACAGCGGTGCTGTTGCAAGTAATACCACCGTCAAGCAGGGCGGCTTCTTTGGCGTAGGCGACGGGGCAACAACCTACAATACCCTCATTGATTATGCCGGGGAACTTACCGTCTGGGGTGGAGGTCTTGTGAATGACAACGAGATCAACCAGTGGGGAGCTATCATCCTTTCCAGTGGGGCAGCCGCAAACCGTACCATCATTAATCCTGATGGCGGACTTCATATTTATAATGGTGCAACAGCCTATACTACTGAAGTCAC
>JAZKZE010000081.1:0-14472 GCA_045612485.1 Victivallales bacterium
TTTTTCCTGTTGAAAATATTGAATTGGAAGGCGGGAAGAAGATCTTCCTCCTTTACCGTATCCTTCCCGTATTTGCCGAAGCAAAGATAACAGATAAGTCCGCAGGGAAGCATGATAAAAAGTCCGATAAACTGGGAGGGGGTGAATCCGAGGATACTGTCGGTATGGTCGCCGCGCAAAAATTCCAGCAGGAAACGCATGATCCCGTACATGGCAAAATAAGCCGCCGCGATCTGCCCTGTCTTTTTCACATATCTGAAAAGTTTGAGAAGCAGGAAGAAAAGAAGAACGTTGCCGGCAGCTTCAATAAGCTGTACCGGGGCAATGGGAACGGAAGGGATCCCCTCCACAGCACTTTTCACCGGGGCAAGATAATCAGGAAATCTCTCTGCCGGGGCACTTTTCCAGGGATAGACGACTCCCCAGGAACAGGGTTTACCGAAACAGCACCCCTGAAGAAAACATCCCACTCTGCCGAATGCGTGTCCGATAGCGATCGCCGGAGCATACATATCCAGAATACGGGCGAAAGAAAGTTTCTTTACTTTCGCATAGATCCACAAAATCGCAACCGCGGTAAGAAATCCGCCGTAAAAAACAAGTCCGCCCTGATCTATACGGAAAATCTTCCAGAGATCCCCGGAAAACTGATGAAAAAACTGTACCACATAAAAAAGTCTTGCTCCGCCGATCCCGCCGAAAATGGCAATGATCCCGATATCAAAGATCTGCTCTTTATTCATCCTTGCATAGTTTCTTTTGTATTGCAAAACACACAATGCGGCAAGAAATCCCATGGCAATACATATTCCGTACCAGTGGATGGGACGGCCGAAAAAATTGAAAGCAATACTGTGCATGATCTTTCCTTCTGATTTTTATTGTCAAAAATTTTCTTTATTCACTGGAAAAATTTCATTTTGGTATTAATGTAACACATCTTTTAAATTTTTCACGAAAGGAAACGGTTTTTTATGACAGAAATTATTGCATCCAACATTGAAATGGTCGCTTCCCATGCCGCAGTATGGGGTTTTCTCCTTATCTTTGTCTTTATGACCATTGAAAGTTCTTTTATCCCCTTCCCCAGTGAAGTGGTGATGATCCCCGCAGGATTTCTGGCATACAGGGGAGCTTTGACTACCGGTATCGGATATCTGGATCTTACCCTTGCCATTCTCTCCGGACTTGCCGGAAGTATGGTTGGAGCCTATATCAATTATTTTCTTGCGGAATATCTGGGGCGTCCCATTCTTTATAAATATGGAAAATATTTCTTCCTTTCCGAAAAAAATCTCACCAGAGCGGAAGAGGTCTTCCGGGATTACGGCGATATTACCACATTCGTCTGCCGCCTTATTCCTGCCATCCGTCAGCTGATCTCCATTCCCGCAGGACTTGCAAAAATGCCCCATAAGAAATTTGCATTCTTTACGGCTCTCGGAGCAGGTATCTGGACTGCCATCCTTGCTTTTGTAGGTTGGTATCTTGCCCATCTTACCAAAAATCTCTCCTATATGGAAATGGTGGAAAGAGGCAAAAAAATGATTTCAGACAATTACATCTGGGTAATTCTTTTCCTTGCCGTTGTGATCGTTTTATACATCCTTCTTCATAAATATATCATGAAAAGCAATGAAGAAAATAATAAGGAGAAATAAGTATGAACTGGTTTGATGTATATCCCAAAAGTGTTCTTTCCGGGAAAGAAAGTATCATAAAGATCCGTCCCCGGTATGCAGACAGAAGATTTCCGGCAGAAAAAAGTGCCATAAAGATCACCTATCACCCCTATGACTGTGTTGCAGCCGATGATCCGGAAAAAGAATTCCACTGGACAAAAGCCGATGCAGTCCTGCCGGAAAGTTTGTGGGATCTTTCCAATGGGGAACTCATTATCAAAATGGTCTTTGCAGGAGAACAGGAACACAGATTCTGTATCGAATACGAATTTGAAGAGATGAATGAAGCCTATCCGGTCTATGCAAAAAAGGTCGTAAAATTTGCCGCGGCAGTCTATTCCCTTAAAGAAGATCTTTATTCTTTGCGTCCCTACAAAGGCGACCTTCATATCCACTCATTCAAATCCGACGGACAGAAAGATCCCCGGTATGTTGCTGCAAGATACCGTGAAGAAGGCTTTGACTTTGCCGCCATTACCGATCATAAGCAATACCAGCCCTCTCTGGATACCATTGCCTACTGGGAAGGCAAAAAATCTTCCGACTTTGTGCTTTATCCCGGTGAGGAAGTGCATACTCCGGACAACAATGTGCATATCATCAACTTTGCAGGAAAAAAGAGTGTGAATACCATGTACCGGGAAGATGAGGACGCCTACCGCAAAGAGGTGGCGGAATATATGAAAAATATTCCCGGAGAGGACAAGGTCAAAGGAGCAAATCTTTTTGAAGTAGCCGCAAGCGAATGGGCTTTTGATAAAATCCGGGAAAATGGCGGTCTTGCCGTCTATTGTCATCCTTACTGGAAAACCTTTACAAATGTTCTTCCGGAAGCTCTGGTAAGCAATGTTTTCAAAAGAAGAAAATTTGATGCGCTTGAACTTATCGGTGGATTCTCCCCCTTTGAACAGGAAAGTCTGAATTTCCAGGTCGTCCGCTATATGGAAGAACGGATGACCGGAAGTGATTTCCCGGTGGTGGGTTCCAGTGACAGCCACGGAACCGACGCCTTTGACGCAACCCCCGCCCCCCGTCAGACTTATGCAAATCCCGCCAATGCTGTGATGTTCTCCTGGTACTATACCATTATCTTTGCAGAAGAAAATACAGCAGAATCCCTGGTGGAAAATGTGAAAAAATTCCATTCGGTGGCGGTCTGCGCAAGAGAGGAAAAAAATCCCGATGTATATGGCAATTTCCGTCTGATCAAATATACCCACTTCCTTTTGAGGGAATATTTCCCCCTTCTCACCCAGCGTTGCAAGGCAGAAGGATTGCTGATGCAGGAATATCTTGCCACTGGGGATGAAAATATCCTGAAAGCCCTGAAAGCCCTTGACAATCAGACAGGTCTTTTCCGGGAAAAATGTTTCGGTAAATAATAAGAAAAAAAGCAGCCTTTACTTTTCAGGGCAGAAGGCACAGATCACAGTAACATTATCTGTGCCGCCCTGATGAAGTGCCGTATTGATAAGAGAACTCACCGCTTTGGAAACGCCGGAAGAATTCAATACGATCTCTTTCATTTTTTCCGGTGGAACATGTACATAAAGCCCATCGGAACACACAATAAACCTGTCCCCTTTCTGAACGGGGAATATATTACATTCCGGCGGGCAGTTTTTTCTTGTACCGACTGCTTTTGTTATAAGATGTCTCGGTCCGGCTTTACCGGAAGGCGTTTTTCCGGAGGCGATCTCCAATGCTCGAGATTTCTCCGCAAGTTTTTTCCGGAGTAACGGAGAACATTCCATACTGTGATCCCTTGTAAGTATGGCGATATTTCCGTCCCTTATACGGTAAAGGCGGCTGTCCCCCGCATGGAAAGAAATGAGATAATTCCGGAAAAACGCTACAGATGACAGGGTCGATCCCATGGGATAGGCACTGCCGAAACGGTCGTTGATCCGGGCTATGGAATCATTGATAGAGGAAAATTCCTCCGCAAGAAAACCGGAAAGAGTCTTACAGCAATACGTTTTCCCCGGATGAACATACTTTCTCCATTTTGCAAGAAACATCCGCAGCAGCAATCCGCTGGCGATCTCCCCGTTATGATGCCCGCCGATCCCGTCGGCAATGATGGCAATAGAGGGAGTTTTCCGGCTTCCTTTGATATAGAGATAACTGTCCTCATTATATTTCCGCACCAACCCCCGGTGGGAATCTGCCGCCATATCGGGAGCGTCCATTTCTCTGCGGAAGCAGGCAAGATCGCTGAAAAAGGTAAAAAGAACCTTTTTCAAACCGGTCATGCTTACAAGTACTTCCGCAGGATTTTTCATAAGAAACCTTATGCTTTCTGATTTTTCAGTTTTTCCAATACGATCTGCACAGCAGAAGGCTTTTCAAAACCTTTGGTCACCGTTCTGGAATTGATCTCATGGAGAGCTTCAAAGATCATGGCGCAGCTTGTGGAATAATCCAGGGAAGACAATTCACATACAAGACGGGTCCCTCTGTCCAGAAGTTTCTTGTTTGTGCAATCCACCCAGCTCATCCAGTTGCCGGCAACTCTTCCCAGAAGCACCATCGTTCCGGTGGAGATGGTATTGAGAACAAGTTTGATCGCCATGTGTCCGAGCAAAGTAAAGGGGGAAGAAGGTATCTCATAAGGAATGATCCTTTCCCCTTGCGTTCCGCCGATGGAAAGAACAGTACATTCATTGAAGGAGGCACGGATCCCGTCAAAAGCCTTTTTCAATTCTGCCGGAACGTTTTTGCCCACCGTTACCAGAACTGCTGCTGACAGAACTCCTTCATACCGTTCTGCCATATCCTCTTTTCCCACACGGATCTTTACCATTTCCGAAGCGGTGATCGCAGGAGGATTTTTGGCGATATTGGCAGGAGCCCCCATCTCTTCCAGCAAAGCCGTATCCCAGGAAAGACAGCGCAAAGGTCTGTTCATCCCCTTGGCCCACACTTCTTCTGTGGTAAGAAGGGGATTTTTCACAAATGCCCAGGGCAAGGGGGATACTTTATCATCACATTTACGGAAGGGCGGGATCATAAATGTGGGAGCGCGTTCGGTCGTATCGGTAAAAATATCCAGCAGATAATCGTCGGCAAAATAGGTTACATATCCTTTTTTCCGGTAAATACCCGCTTCAAATTCCGCATAGGAAGCAAGAACAGAAGCAGAATCTTCCAATACAGAAATCAATTTTTCAAATTCTTTTGCATAATCCATTTTTTCCAATCCGGCAAGACGGCATGCCGTCATCTCCAGAGCGGCTCCTGCAACATACTGTTCGGAAGTTGTCGCCTGCATCCTTGTGGATCCGGCAAGAGCCATGGGACCGCAGTAAAGATCCAGAACCGTTACCCGGCTGTCCCGGATAGCTGCACGGGAACGCTCCAGATTATCCGCAAGAAGATCCGCAGGATTGTTGAAAAGCAGAAATACTTTGCAGCCGTTTTCCAATGCCTGGGCGATACTTCCCAGAACAGAGGAGGTTTCCCCGCCTTCGGTGATGGCAACGAGGGTATCGCCCTCTTCCATACAGGTCTCCCGCACCTGTCTTGCGCCGAAAGCATGGTAGTCTTCAAAAAATTCCACGCTGCGGATAAGAGCAAAATCGCCGCCTGTCATAATGCTTTCCACATTTTTTGCATAGGAGGCAAGAGCCGGATTTTCTGTGCAGAATTTTTTCCACATGCATTCAATGAGGATACTCAATCTTCCTGTGGCTCCGCACCCGGAAAAGATCACTCTTTTTCCACTGGTGACGGTAGAGTAGATGGTATCGGCAAGAAGAGCAAATTCTTTACTTGCAAAGACTTTTTTCAGCATTTCCAGAACGTTTCTATCGCATTTCTGCAAAGTACGCACCCCCTGAACAGGATCGTTCCGGAAGTCCTTTTCCAGAGTCTTTGTCAAAGGATTGGACTGTTCTGTGGGAAGGAATCCCAAATGGAATTGTTTTTCATTCTCCACAAAATCTTTTGCCATGTCAATAAATTTCTGTTCCATTTTATCCTCTCGGTTATGTATGTTATTGATGTTCAGATAAACCATGCACCTGTGGCGATCATCCGGTAACGGGTCTCCGAAATACAGCCTCTGCCCCCGGGGACGGCTTCCAGTTCTTCGATCCGGTCGGCTCTTCCATCAAGGAGTTCTTCGATCCGGCGGGAAGTTTCCCGTATGCGTTCAGATACTCCCGCTACTTTGATCCCTACGACCTCAAATCCCCAGCTTTTGTAACTTCTCATCCACTCTTTGCGGAAGGTCTCCAGCAATCCGTCAAGGGCATCAAGCAATTCGGGGATATTCCGGTCAATAAGCACTTCCAGCGTTTCAAAATCCCGTTTTTCATAGGAAGCAAGCAACTGCCGCCGCAGTTCCATTTTTTTAAGAAGCACATCACAAAGCATCCAGGCGTGGGAGATCATCCCGCCGCAGGAATCCTGCTCCTCCTCACCGGGATGTTCATCCATATATTCTTCCAGATCCTTTTTCAACTCTTTATAATGGTCAATGGCTTTTTCCCAGTAATCCGGCATAATGGAAGTATATTCATGCCACATGATCCCCATAAGGGGGTCATCCCACAGAATGGGACCGGCATGAAATTTCAGCATCTCGCCGGGCGTATTTCCTTTGGGATGGGGGATCGTCCATTCCAGATCCCCCGCCCTTTTCTGTATATCATAGGAAGAGCCGCAGAGAGTTTCATAAATACCTTTGACCCGCTCCTCATCAGCGTTTCCGTCGTTGGCAGCATAGTCGGCACACCATGCCATTGCAGCAAAAGCGGAATCAAATTCACAGTAATTGCCGTCATCGCCCCACATGGTGAAAATGATCTCATTTACCCCTGCTGCCCGGCAGCCGTCCATACAGGCGGAAGTAACAGCTTTTGTCTGTTCAAAATCACACCACAATCTTATCCATGTCCAGATCCCGGATGCCATGACGGGAAGGGTTTTATTGAATTTTTTCTGCAAGGAAAGTTTGTCGATATAGATCTGTTTATCCCGGTGGTAATAATCCCAGTAGGAAAGCTGGACATTTTCAGGAATATCTTTGATGATCTCTTTTGCAATATCATCCTCTTTCCCGTAATAATCCATATTTTTATTGGCGTACCGGAAATACATATCCGACCAGATCATGGGTTTCAGCTCAAATTTATCACAGATGGCACACAGTTTCCGCAAGTGGCGGTTATACAGTTCATAAGGGGGAACGTAACCGTTTAGATCCATAAATCTCCCCCGCCCCAGATCCTGTGTTTCATCCATTCCCAGATGGATCCTCCGGGAAGAAAAGGCATCACTCCAGAATTTGATCATTTTTTCCAGCAGAGTGTAGGTTTCCGCTTTATCCACCATTACACAGTTGTCCGTATCCTTCACTCCTGCGTAGGCGGGCCAGCGCAAAATAGGTTCCAGGTGTCCCAGAGCCTGAATGGAGGCGATCATTTCCACCCCCAGTTTCTGCGCATAGGAATCCACGTCCTTCATCTCTTCCAGACTGTAAGCCCCACGCATATAACCGAAATAGGGTTCACCGGGAACCTGATAAGCGTCTTTTGTATAGAGCATTGCCATATTGTACCCCATAAGGGCGAGCCGCAGAAGCCATTTTTTGAAGTGGGGTACATTCATAACAGCGGAACGGGTGCAATCCACCAGTACGGCAAAAGTTTTGAAATACATCTTTTCCCTGCACTCTTTTCCGGCAAGAGCATAGGCGATCCCTCTTGCGGCAAGATTTTTTGCTCCGTAGGAAACAAGATAAACACCGTCCCTCTTTGTTACGGCAAGCCTGTCTTTTTCCCTGCATTTTTCAAAGGCAAGATTGATATTTTTCTCCCCGCAGGAAACGGGAAATTCTTCTGCAAGGGTATATAACAGAGTATGTAATTCGGAAGGGGTATTGGTTTTATCCCAGAAAAGCGTATTTCTCATTCTTCTTTTTCTCCTGTTGCAATGATTTGTTCCTCATGGTATAATATGCCACACTTTTTCTATTCTTCAAGGTGAAAATCACGCCAAAAAACAGGAGAAATGTGCCAAAAAGACATTCATACAATTTTTTCAGTAAAAATCACAGCAAAATTCTCCTGTAACTTGATTTTTTCAGAAGAGCGGATATATTGTTTTTGTCAGATGATGTGTAAAAGTTTTTCATTGCAGAAAGGATAATCATGCAACATTGTAAAATAACAGTTCTACCGCAGAAAACGGGAAAAGCCGACAAAAAACTTTACGGCGGTTTTGTGGAACACCTGGGCAGAAATGTCTATGGAGGAGTTTTTGATCCCGCCGATCCCTGTGCAGATGAAAATGGTTTCAGAAAAGATACTCTCTCCCTCATACGGGAACTCTCCACCCCCATCACCCGTTACCCGGGAGGGAATTTTGCCCACTCCTGGAAATGGGAAGACAGTATAGGACCAAAGGAAAAACGCCCTGTCCGGCTGGATGATTCCTGGAAACAGAAGGAAACCAATCAATTCGGGCTTGATGAATTTATATCATGGTGCCGTCTTGCGGGAACTGAGCCCATGCTTACCATCAATCTCTGCACACGGGGGATCCTGGAGGCAAGGGAACTTTGGGAATACTGCAACTTTCGTTCCGGAACTTTTTTAAGCGATCTGCGTATTGCCAATGGTCATAAAGAACCTTATAATATCAAATATTTCTGTCTGGGCAATGAGATGCACGGAGCTTGTGAAGTAGGGCAGAGAGATGCAAAAGAATATGCCTGGATCGCAAGGGAAACAGCCAAAACTCTGAAAAGATTCGATCCGGAAATGAAACTTGTTTTCTGCGGAGCTGATTCCGCCTGGAACAGGATCGTTGTGGAAGAATGTTTTGAATTTATGGATTTTCTTTCCCTGCATGAAGTTTTCAACTGGAAAGACGGGAGAAAAGAGTATCTTTCCAGCATGGATGTTTTCGGGGAAAAAATTGATGAAGCATACGCGATATGCGAAGAGATCAGACTCAAACACGGTTCAGAAAAGAAGATCCGTATTTCTGTTGACGAATGGATCGTCTGGGACTTTGACCAGCGGGGCAGAAAAGAGGAGGAATGGACTTGCGGAAGACATCTTCTGGAACAGGATTACAATATAATTGATGCAGTCATGCAAGGTGCGCTTTTCAGTATGTTCCAGAACCGCTGTGACAAAATCGCTCTTGCCTGTGTTGCCCAGAGTGTGAATGTGATAGCCCCCATCCGGACAGAAAAAAATTCTGTCATCTGGAAACAAAGCACCTTTGATCCTTTCAAATATAATTCCCTTTACGGAAGAGGGGATGTGTGGAAATATAAAATGGATCATGCCGGTGAGGATCTGCCGCCGGCTGTAAGTATCGTAAGCGATGAAGAAAAACGCTTTCTTACAGTATTCATAAGTGTGAGAACAGAAGAAAAACTGGATCTTACCCTTGCTTTTGAAAACTTCCCCAATTTAAAATTTATTGAGGCTCTCACAGAAAACTGTGAAGATCTTGCTCTCGTCAATACTCCCGGACACGAAGAGTTGCATGCAAAAGATTTGCCCGGGATCGAATCAGACGGAAGGGGATTGCACGGGATCTTCCCGGCATATTCCTGGAACATGATCCGTTTTTCTTACTGAAAAGGATACAGAAAAATCATGAAAACGCAAGTAGAATGTCTTCCCTGTCTCGGCAGAAATGCTGTGGATGTGGCAAAAAGGATGACAACTGCTCCTGCCATGCAGGAAAAAATCGTAAAATATGCCTGTAAACTTTTATCAAATTGCAGTCTGGATATGTCTCCTCCTGAAATAGCAGGAGAGATCATCGCCTCTGCCAACATGCTTGCTCATCCGGAAGATAAAAATATCAAAGACATATACCGGGAGGAGAAAAAACAAACAGCTCTTCTGGCTTCCAATCTTGTAAAGCTGCTTCCGGAAGTGAAAGAATATGATCCGGAAAATTTTGAAGCAGGCGTCCGTCTTGCCATATCCGGAAATATCATTGATTTCGGAGTTTTTTCCAATCCCACCGCAGAAATGGCTCTTCAGGCAGTAAAAAGTGCTTTTGAAAAGGAAATCGACACAAATGCGGTAAAGAAACTGGAAGACGCTGTAAAAAATGCAAAAAAGATCCTGTATATTCTGGATAACTGCGGCGAAGCCAATCTGGATGCGGTCTTTATGGAAAAATTCAAAGAGAAAGTCACTCTGGCAGTAAGGGGCAATCCCGTATTCAATGATATGACAAAGGATGATCTTTCTGATGCCGGATTATCTTCTTATCCTTTTGCAGAGATCCCCGGAACACTTCCCGGACTTGTTGTGGAAAAATCTTCCGGAAAATTCAGAAAGGTCTTTGATGAAGCCGATCTTGTCATTGCCAAAGGGCAGGGAAATTTTGAAACGATGAATGAATATAAGGAAAAGAAAATATCCTTTCTCTTCCTTGCCAAGTGTCCGGTGGTCACAAAATTGCTGAAAGCTGAACCTCTTTCCCTACAGGTCATCAATCATAATTTCTGAGATAAAACAGGGCGGAAGGAAAATTTTTCTTCCGCCCATTTCCGTCAAAGAAAATAAAAAAGTTTCTCTATTTCTTATTCCGCATACCCGATGCCCACATAGTAGGACATGGCATTCTGGGTGGTATCCAGACGCCCGAACTGACAGACGATGGGAATAGAAGAAGTGATCCTTACAGCATACTGGGTGAGAAGGGGAATGACATTTCCGCCAAGATCATTGGGGTCATCCATCCGTAAAGAAATGATCCTTTCCCCGGGTACAGTTATCTGGATATTTTTCTGCGGTTCCCTGTCGGAATAATAAATATCAATGACCACTTCCGCCGCAGTTTCCGAAGTATTGAAAAGCATCAGTGCTTCATGAGCTTCCATTGACCCGTTTTTCACCTTTTCCGGGATGTAGCCATCTGCAAAATACCATACTTTTTTTCCGCCTTCAGCCATAAGAACGCCTCCTTCTTTTTGATGATTCTTATATATTTTTACGGTGTATTTCTCTGTATTTCCGGGGAGAACAGCCGCTGTATCTCTTGAATGAACGGGAAAACTCCATTTCCGAAGTAAAAGAACAGTTGAACATGATCTCTTTGATCCGCATACTTGTCAACCGCAGAAGTTCCGCCGCCCGGATCATCTTCTGTTCCCGCAGGAATTCCGCTGGCGGCATAAGGTGCATCTGCCGGAACAATCTTCTGAAATGATATAATGTGATCCCTTTTTTGGCGGCAAAAGCTGCAAAATCAAAATTTTCAAAGGGATTCTTCCTGATCTCATCCCCAAGAAAACGTACTCCGTAGGGATCATCCTGCTGCAATATGGGATTTTTCAGTGTCCGTACAACTTCCAGCATAAGAAGATCGATATTCACAGATAATTCCGCCCGATACTCTTTTGCTCCCAACCGGTAATATTTTACCATATCAAAAAATATACTGCTTACCTTTTCCGGATCGGCAGGCACAAGAAAATTATTGGAAAAATGTTTTTCCAGAAAGAGAAGCATTTTTTCCGCCTTTGCTCCGGAACAGTCGCAATACAAATGTTCGCAGGGCTTTTTCTGTCCGGGAACAGCGGCAAAATGGTAAAGATCCCCTGCCCTCATCCAGAAAAGTGCGGGGGCTTCCAGCAGGATTTTTTCCCCGTTATGAAAGAAAAAAATATGCCCGCTTCTGATAAGTTCAACAGAATGGGTGGAAGGACGGAAGAAAATATCTTCCCCCTGTATAAAATGCCGGTGTACGATCACCCGGAAATCAATATCATTGAAGTATTCCATTCCAACCTCCTGCACTAATATACTCTCTTTTTTCTTCCGTACAAGGAAAAATATCAAAAAAAACAGGCAAAATATTCCTTTTTGATAAGTTTTTGTCAATTTCTGCTATTTACAAATCCGGAAAAAAGATGTATAATTACAGGAGAAAAAAAATACAGATCATCAATCTTTCCAATTTATCAAAGGAGAAAAATTATGTTCAGAATCGGTTGTGCTGAAGAAATCGTGGAAGTTCCTCTTTTTGCGGAACTCTACGGTTACGGAATGTTCCAGGGCAGAAGAAATATCGCAACTCATGACCCTCTGTATTGCAGAGCATTTTCTTTCAATGACGGCAATACAAGAAGTATGATCATTTATACAGATACCTGCATCACCCCGGATGAATATGCAAGACAAATGCGGGCGGAACTTACCCGGATCTACCGTATCCCCCCGGAACACATTGCTTTCATCGCCACCCACACCCACAGTGCTCCCGTTCTGGGTTACAACAGCGGTGTGGGCTTTGGTGCTCCGGACGTCCCCTTCCAGGAAAACTGGAAACAGGCAGTCCTGAAAGTTGCCGAAAAAGCATTTCTTTCTGAAGAAGAGATCGAATATGCGGAAGTCGGCAAAACTCCCCTTACGGAAAAGCTGGGTCATAACCGCGTAGAAGTGGATAAAAACATCACTGATGAAAGTATCCGTTACATCCGTTTTGTACGTAAAGACGGTTCCTGCAAAGTCCTTCTCCACAATCACGGTATCCACGGCATTGCCATGAACGGTGACTGGGGAAGACTTGTTTCCGCCGACTGGATGGGAGCCGCCAATGCTCTTATCAAGGAGGAAAAACTTGCGGATATGCCTCTTTTCATGCTCGGCCCCTGCGGTGATGTCAATACCGTTACCGCCTGCAGTATCCTCAACAACGATCAGGGAGCCGCCGTTATCGGAAGAAAATATGTGGATGATCTGAAAAAAGGTATGGAAAAAGGCGGGGAAAAAATAACTTCCCTTACCATTTCCGGAGCCCTTGCCACGTTCAAATTCCCGGTAAAGGAACAGACTCTGGAAGAACTCAAAGCAGATGCGGAAGTCTTTGCAGATGTCTCCAAACATCACCAATGGCGTATGAAAGAAATGATCATCCTCAAAGAAAAAGGATATGATCTCAATTCCTATCACGATCTTCAGGTCATCAAAATGGGTCCCGTTTCCTTCTTCTTCATCCCCGGCGAATACTTTGTGGAAGACGGAGCAAACCTTATGAAGAACTCCTCCAACACCTTTGCCTTTGCCGCTGAAGTAGCCAACGGTGACGGAAAATATTTCCCCTCTGAAGAGGATATGAAACGCTATCCGGATGTAAGAAGTATCCATACATGCAAAAACCAGTGTGCTTTCGGCTTCTATGAGATCTACGGTTATCCCGGTGCGATGCGTTACAAATATCAGGATACAGTAGCTTCTTTCGTAGCTGAAAATCTTTTGAAACTTGAAAAATCCATTTGAAAGGAATAATAAAATGATACCTTCCGATCCCACACTTGCCATCAATGGCGGCAAAGCAGTTTTTGCCGATAAAGAACTCGATTCCTATGTTCCCGCATGGCCCACCCCTCATCCGGAAACCGAAGAAAAACTCCTTGAGATCTACCGCAGCGGTCAATGGGGACTTTGCGGCAAATATGAAAAACTCCTGATGGAAGAATTTGCCGCTTTCCAGGATACAAAATACTCCATCTGGATGTGCAACGGTACAACAACTCTGGAATGTGCCCTTCTTGCAGTTGGCGTAGGCAGAGGCGATGAAGTCATCGTTCCCGGCGTCACCTGGATCGCCACAGCCCAGGCGGCAAACTATGTAGGGGCGACCCCTGTCATCGTGGATATCGATCCTGACACCATGTGCATGGATCCTGCCAAATTTGAAGAAGCCATCACCCCCCGGACAAAAGCGGTCATCCCCGTACACCTTTATTCCGCTCTTGCCAATATGGATGAGATCAACCGCATTGCCGCAAAACACGGCATCCATGTCATTGAAGACTGCGCCCATGCCCACGGAGCCAAACAGCATGGCAAGGGAGCAGGTTCTCTGGGGGAATACGGTTCCTTCTCCTTCCAGTTGAGCAAACTTATGACAGGCGGCGAAGGCGGATGCCTTACCACCAATGATGAACGCCTTGCCGACCTTGCCTTCCGTTTGAGTCACATCGGCAACACCATACTCTTCCGGGGCGAGCCTTTGCAGACCGGTCTGGAGTGTCATCAGTACCGCTTTACAGAATTCCAGGCGGCGATCATTTACGATCAGCTTCATCTCCAGAAAGAATATATGGCACAGCGTCAGGCTTCTGTAAAATTCATTATGGAATTTCTGAAGGACATCCCCTCTATCAAACTGCAGAAATCCGCTTTTGAGGATGATGAAAGGGATTACTACTTCTTCTCCTTCCTTCTGCAGAAAGAGTTTCTGAAAGAGGGCATCGAAAGAAAAGATGTTTATGATATGATCCGTGCCGAAGGTATTGCCCTTGGCTCCGGCTGGGGTGTACCTCTCTACAAGAGTACCGTATGGAATCTTCCCGAAGATCAGTACATCAAAAAGGATACATTCCACTGCGACGACATCATGGCAAACCGTCTTATGTGTGTCATGCATCCCCTGCTCCGTGCAGAAAAAAGTGTTCTGGAACGCTGGGCAACGGCACTGCGTAAAGTCATGCTTGCTTGCACCAAATAAGTATGGTGTAAAACCGGGGAAAAGACAAAAACTTTTTGAAAAAAGTTTATTTTCTTTTCCCCGCACCCCATATCTTTTTACAAAAACTTTTGCTGCAAAGTATCTTTTTGTTACAAAAAGCTGCTTTGCATTTTTTTTTACGGGCACAAAATCAGGACCACCGGCTAAGCCGGTGGTTTGCACCAGCCCTATAAGGGCATGTTACCGGCATGCCCCAAAAAGGGGCTCTGAATGGTCCGCCAGTCGCACCATTTTCCCGGCTACTGCTCAAGCAGTTCTTGGGTACTTA